>CALWVC010000106.1 GCA_944384865.1 uncultured Clostridia bacterium | reverse complement strand
TATTAACAATATCAAAGAAACAACAAAGAAAGGATTAAAATCATGAAAAAACTTTTTACTTCAGAATCTGTCACCGAAGGACATCCGGACAAAGTATGTGATCAGATTGCCGACGCCGTATTAGACGAAATTTTAAAACATGACCCCTACGCCAGAGTGGCCTGTGAAACCTTTGCTACCACCGGAATCATCACCATCATGGGTGAAATCAGCACAAGCTGTTATGTAGATATTCCAAAAATCGCCCGACAGGTCGTGAAAGATATCGGTTATCATGATCCTGCCCAGGGATTTGACGGCAATACTTGCGCGGTTGTGACTGCCATTGACGAACAGTCTCCGGATATTGCGCTGGGCGTCGACAATTCGTTAGAACGCAAAGCCGGCGAACAGGACGAAAACAGTCAACACGGCGCAGGCGATCAGGGTATGATGTTTGGCTATGCCTGTGACGAAACCGAAGCATTTATGCCGATGGCAGCATATTATGCACAATTACTGGCTCAGCAGCTGGCTTCTGTCCGAAAAAGTGGTGCTCTTCCCTATCTGCGTCCTGATGGAAAAACACAGGTAACCGTGGAGTATGACGAGGCCGGGCAACCGACACGAATCGATGCAATTGTTATTTCTGCGCAGCATAGCGATGCTGTTTCTATTGAACAGCTGCGGGCGGATATTCGCCGCCTGGTGATCGACGCCGTTATCCCTGCAAAATTGGTGGATGTAAATACCAAATATTACATCAATCCTACCGGGCGTTTTGTGGTCGGCGGTCCGCAGGGCGATACAGGTTTGACCGGTCGCAAGATTATTGTGGATACCTATGGAGGTTATGCGCGTCATGGCGGCGGTGCTTTTTCCGGAAAAGATCCAACGAAGGTAGATCGTTCTGCGGCTTATGCGGCCCGTTATATTGCTAAAAATATTGTAGCTGCCGGGTTGGCAAAAAAGTGCGAGATTCAGCTTGCTTATGCGATTGGTGTTGCACAGCCGGTCTCCGTCAATATTGATACCTTTGGTACTGGCAAAGTATCGGATCTGGATCTGGCCGACGCGGTGATGCAGATATTTGATCTTCGTCCCGCCGCTATTATCAAACAGTTGAATCTTCGGCGTCCGATTTACAGAAAGACCTGTAATTATGGGCATTTTGGCCGTAATGATCCGGACTTCACCTGGGAACGTACCGATCAAGTTCAACAATTGTTGGACGCCTTGCGATAAAGCCGATTTGATGCTGAAATTACATTTTAAAATATTTGAAAGTGCGGTTAACATCGCTGAGGTTTGATTACCCAAGATTTTTGAAAACGGGTACAGCTTTTAAAGGCTGTACCCGTTTTTGCTGCCTGAAAGTATATAACCACTATAAACACTTTCGAACAGTGTCCATAAAGATGCTACGTGGAAAATGATACGCATAATCTTAGTTTAGACGAATCGCTGCTTCACCAGACATCCAACTTATTTTTTCGGCTGGCATTGTTTTTAAAACCAAATCAGAAAATTTTTGAGAAAATACGGCAACGCAAGATATAAAGAATCTTCCATCGCATTATAACACACAAGCGGTTAGAACACAATATTCTAACCGCTTTAAAAATATTTTATCACAGTACTTCAACTAAACTGCTGCAACAGACGGTTTTATTATTCCAATTAAGAGTTCTTTAAAATAACGCCTTCGATCATATCTGCGCAGCGCTCGCAGGCATCACAGCACTTTTCCATCATATCGAAGATCTCTTTCCATTTTAACACTTCAATGCGGGGCACGTTATTTTCGGTGAACAGATGACGGATTGCTTCGCGATACAGAATGTCGCCGTTTTCTTCTAAGCGGTTTAAATCCACCAGTAACTCACTGATTTTTTTGGATTTTTTATAGTTTTCAAACTCACCCATCGTAATATACAATGTCTGACAACTCTCACAGATCAAATCGCAGAAACGAATGGCTTCGGGGCGAATGGTTGTGATATTGAACATGTAAAAATGCAAAACCACATCCTCTACCGCATCTACCACATCATCTACAGCATGTGCAAGATCTTTGATGTCTTCCCGCTCAATCGGCGTTACAAACGCCCTGTTAAGCGCGGCAATAATATCATGATAGATACTGTCTGCTGCCGATTCGATTGCATGTACGCCATCCACTTTGGCAGGCAGATCGTTTAAATTTCCCAGTAATTTTTTCAGTTCATTTGCTGCACTTACGCCATGTTCGGATATTGCCGTCATGGTTTTAAAATAATTTAATTCTTTAATTTTTTTCTTTTTTTTGTCTTTCTGTGGACCTTTTTTCTTATCAGACATTGTATACGCTCCTTAACAGTTAAAATATATTGATCGCAAGCAAGGTAATTAAAAATGAAATTAAGCCGCAGCCGGGAAATGTCAAAACCCAGGTCAATACCATCTCTTTGACAACAGACCATTTAACCGATGACAGCCGTTTGGCAGCGCCAACACCGGAAATTGCCATTGTCTTTGCCTGGGTTGTACTGACCGGTAATCCAAACAGTGTAGCAGCCAGCAGGCACAGGGAACCCGCGACATCTGCGGCAAACCCCTGATATTTTTTTAATTTGACCATATCCATTCCAACGGCCTTGATGATACGATAGCCGCCGACAGAAGTGCCCAACGCCATTACAACCGACACCAGAATAATCAGCCACAACGGAATCGAGCTGACCTGCCCTTTATCCCCTTCCCCGTGGGCAATAAACATCCCTAAAATGAACACACCGATAAATTTCAGCCCATCCTGCGCACCGTGCATAAACGCCATCATCGCGCCGCCAACGATCTGCGCTTTTCCGAAAAAACCTTCTGTGCCGTTTCTGGAAAGCGGTTTACAAATCCATTCAATCAGTTTTACAATGAAATATCCAAGAAAAAAGCCCAGAAAGGTGGACAAAACCAACCCGTAAATTACATTCATCCATTCATCCAGGTTGATTGCGGAAAAACCGCCCATGGCAATCGCAGAACCGGACAAACCTGCGATCAGCGCATGGCTTTCACTGGTGGGAATTCCAAAATACCACGCAGCAACTGCCCAGACCACAATCCCGAACAGCGCCGCGCACAGCGCAATCATTGCAGGATTGGACGCTTCACTCTGCACCTGATTGAAATCCACCATATTATAAATAGTTTCTGCCACGCCCTTGCTCACCATACTCATGACAAAAACGCCTAAAAAATTAAAGACCGCCGCCATCAGAATAGCGGGACGCGCGCCTATGGCTCTGGTAGAGACACAGGTGGCGATCGCATTCGGGGCGTCGGTCCAACCGTTTACAAAAATAACGCCAAGCACTAAAAGAGCTGTAATCATCAGCGCCGGACTGGCAATGAGTTGGCTGAAGAACGCGTTGAAAGAAAAGTCCATTATTTACTCCTGTATTTTCACTTTACTCGAATTTAACAATATTATACCTTATATTTAACATAAATTCAACAATGTTTTGCAGGTTGAGCGTAAATAATTTTTCGCTTTCTCAGTTATTCCAGCACACGATCGACCAGTGAATCCGCTAATAGCAAGTTGATGTCTGCGCTGAGGATGGCGTTAACATCCAGAGATTTGCCGGTTATATCCACCAATGTATATTGATTGCCGATCCGGCCAACGACCGGCAGGCGGTCTTTCCCATGATATAAATACGCCGGTTTTTTATACTCTCGGATCGCGTGATAGATGTTACGCAGCATATCCAACAGCCGTCCGTTTTCATTGCAGCGGGTTATACCAAATCCCTGCCGGTATCCCACTGCCACTACCGCGGCAGTGGTATCTTTTTTGAGTTTTGCAATCATTGCATAGCCGGAGGTATCTCCTTTTTTCAGTTGTACAATATCAACGACGCGCGCCCGCAGGGATCCTATTTTTTTCAGTTGCACACCGCAGGGAACCATCAGCCGCCCTACCAGCGCTGATCCGATGCGCACTGCGTCCAGCCGGGTCTCAGGAAAGCGAAATGCCGCACAGGAGTTGGCAATATGTTTTGTGCCGACCTGAATCTCTGCGGCTTCCAGTTTCCGGATCGCTGAAAGAAATAGATCCAACTGTTGTTTGGTTTTCTGATATTGCGGTTCAAAGGAAATCGCAAAATGAGAAAAAATTCCTGAATAACGAATGCCTTCTACCGCATATATTGCCAGCAGCTCCTGTATATTGTCATATCGGGTTCCAAACCGGCCCATGCCGGTATCGATTTTTACATGAGCCTGAATGGGATATCCTCCGCTGTTTTCCACTGCAAAAACCGCACAGTGTGCGCTTGTAATGGTCAAAATGATATCATTTGCTAATAACAGTTGCAGCGTCGGCGGATCAAAAACCGGCGCCATCAGTAAAATTTGAACGTCTTTATAGCCCAGTTCCCGGATTGTCAGCGCTTCTGCAGGTTCGGAAACTGCGAAAAAACGGACGCCGGCGTTATACCACGCCGCCATCGCATACTGCATTGTAATACCATAGCCGTTACATTTGACTACCGCAATGACCGGCGTCTGCACCGCCTCTAAAACAGTGTGCACGTTATAATCTAAATCTGCTTTGGAAATCATAATGCAGTTTTGCATTGGAACATCCCTTTTCTGTTTATAAAATCTTCTGGGCCAGATCAACGGCCTTTTTAACCAACGGTTTGAAAACGATCTCACATTCTCCCACAAACTCTACCAGATCGCCGGAAAAACCTTTTTTGAAGCGATACAGGCCGTATAACGGGTTTTCCGGATTCAGATCACCGGACACGCCTCTGAAATCATAAATCCGACATTTTTTTTCAATCGCCCATTGGATCATTGCCTGCTGCAACAGATAATTTGGCATGACATTTCGATGTTCGTTAGAGGACGCACCATACAGATACCAGACCTTATCCCCGTAATATATGGCGATTGTACCCGCAATCGGCTGGCCGTTCAGCTCCGCCATATACAGACGTAAATGCTCGTCCGCCATAACGTCGTACATGTGTTCAAAATAAGAAAGCGGTCGGATGCCGAAATGATCCCGCGCGCCGGTTACTTTCATAATTTGATGGAAGGCAGGTAAGTCATCTTTGGCGCCCTGCCGGACGGTAACGCCTTTTCTAATAGCCAACCGAATATTATAGCGGGTTTTGGAGTGAAACGCCTCAAACAGCTGTTCATAGCTTTTGTTTTCAATGTTTAAGCGAAAAACAAATCGCGGCTGAATACCGTCGAAATTCTTGCCGGTTTCACGAATGGAGAGGCCCGCCGCCGCTGCTGCTGACCGAAAGCCGTCATCGGCCGCCTCAAACGACGGATCGGCCTTAAATAAATAAGCGTTTTGTTCTTTTGCGAGCTGTTTGACAGCGGCAACCAGATCGGTTAAAGCTTCAAGATCATCCGGGTTACAAACCGGCCCGCGGGGCGCATATAACAGTGTATATG
>CALWVC010000105.1 GCA_944384865.1 uncultured Clostridia bacterium | reverse complement strand
CGATGGTTCGGACGACGTGTTCAATTCATCAGATGTTCCCTGTTCATTGGATTCCGCAGAGTCCGCCGAAAATACGGCGGCCGTCTGTTCAGCACCTGCCGAACCCACCTGCTTCTCTGCCTCCACAGCATCCCGCTGTAACATAGCCTGCGGCACGCTCCGCAGCCCCGTCAGCTTCACCGCATCCTCCAGTTTTGCAATACGGTCAGCCAGCGCGGAAACAGAAGTATCCAGTGCTGGCATACACAGCCGGATCATCGCCGTTTCCATGGCAATCCGCTGATTTTTGCCCCGTTTCATCAACTGCATACACTGCTGCAACTGATCCATTGCATATAAAATATGCTCAAAGCGAATCTCGCCCGCCCGCTGCCGCAGCTTTTCCAGTTCCTCTTTGGTTGTATGAACCAGCGTCTCCGGTTGTTTGACAGCTTTGCAAACCAAAAGATTGCGGTAATGGGCAATCAGTTCTCCGCAAAGCCGTTCCATATCGCAGGACGCATGATACAGCCGGTCGATTTCCGCCAAAACCGCCGCGGCGTCGCCCGCCGCCACCGCCGCAGACAATGTAAACAAGTGCTCCGAACCGGCCAGTCCGGCACACTGCGCCACCAGTTGTGCGGTAATTTCCGTATTGCCGGAAGCACATAAGCCCAAAAGTGAAAGCGCATCCCGCATGCCGCCGTCTGACAGCTTGGCAATCAACTGCGCCGCAGCATCGTCCAATCGCAGTTTTTCACGCTCCGCAACAAACGACAACCGCCGGGCAATGACATCGGCCGCAATTCGATTAAAATCATACCGCTGGCAGCGTGAAAGCACTGTCGCCGGAATTTGATAAACCTCGGTGGTTGCCAAAACAAAAATTACATACGCCGGCGGTTCTTCCAGCGTTTTCAGCAATGCGTTAAACGCACTGTCTGACAACATATGTACCTCGTCAATAATATATACCCGATAGTTGGCTCTGGCCGGCGTATAAGCGATGTTCTCCCGCAATTCCCGGATGTTATCTACTCCGTTGTTGGACGCCGCGTCAATTTCTGATATATCCATAATACTGCCATCGTCGATCCCCCGACAGATTTCACACGCATTGCAGGGGTCGCCGTTTTGCGGATGCAGACAATTAACCGCTTTCGCAAGGATTTTTGCGCAGGAGGTTTTTCCCGTTCCCCTGGAACCCGCAAATAAATAAGCGTGTGAGAGATGCCGCTCGGCAATCTGTGCCCGCAGCGTTTTGGTGATATGCTCCTGCCCGCAGATATCTGAAAAGGTCTGCGGGCGGTATTTGCGATATAATGCCGTTTGCATCCTGACGATCCACCTTTCATCCGCCGCGTCAGCGAACCGGCCTGTCGCCGCAAACTCGGCAGACAGATCACCGCTGACCCATTTTTACATCTTCAAAAACACAGAAACGGCTTATACCTTTAAGTCTGCGGACGAACAGATAGACTGCGGCGCACAGACACGTCCGCTTAATGCTGCTCGGTTCCCCGCCTGACATGGTTCACGGCAGCCCGTCGCACAGGACCCGGCCGTCCGCATACTTAAAAGTACAGACCGCTTCTGATGAAAGTGTATGAGATATAAAACATTATAATACATTTTGTCTGAAATGACAATACATTTTTTATTGTATCAACATAAAAATCATATGATTAGATATCCATCATATTTTCGCCCCTGCCGGCGCATTCAAAATACACGGTTAACACCCGTCTGTGCGACATTTTAATGTTTCATAACACCACGCCTGACCAACGACGGCATGATCCGTTTATATACCAGAATATACATCGGCGCCGCCAACAGCAGCCCCGCCGCCACATCTACCACCGAGTGCTGTTTGATAAACACAGTAGACAGGCAGATCAATGCCAGCGTTAAAACTGACATCGTTTGAAACAGCCGCTTGCTTTTTTTGAAAAGACCCGATTGAACCATACCGATATGAATCGTCAGCGCCTCATAGCAGTGCAAACTCGGACAGACATTGGTAGGCTTATCGGCGGCATAGATCAGACGAACCAGATCTACCAGCAAATTATCCCGTTCAAATTCGGTCGGCCGAAAATCCACAGTAGTCGGCCAAACTGCAAAAATCACCATAGATAACGCAATCCCTGAAAACAACAGCATTGACATGGAAACAAAAGCTGTTCTGGACGCTTTGAAAAACACCACGATCAGCGGAACGGAAATATACAGATACCACAATACATACGGAATGACAAACCATTCACAAAACGGGATCCAATCATCCAGCGTCGTGTGCATCACATATCGCGGCGGCACTATCATCTGCAATATAAAATAGCTCAGATATACGCCGGCAAACCCAAAAAACCAAAACACCCGTTTATTTTGCCCTATCCAACTGATAAAATGACGAATCATGTCGGCAGCATTCCTTTCACAGACCTCCGGAACAATCGGTGTTTTGCGATTCCGGCTCATGCTGCAGCCCGCGGTCCGCTCTGGGAATCTCCCCGATCTTCTCTCCCAGCTTTACAACCGTCTCAAAGCCGGCTTTTGTGTTTTCTATGATCTCCTGATCGATCTTGGCAGCACCGCACTGCAACAACAGCACAACCGTTGAACCACCGAACGCAAACCAACCCTTTTCCTGTCCCCGGACAAACCGGCCGCGCTCCTGTATATTGCATATTTTTCCAACCATCAATGCGCCGACTTCACACTGTACCGCCATTCCAAAATGCTCAGTATGCAGCACCGTATACTCCCGGCAGTTGGTATGGTAAAAGCGGTAACGCTCCAGCGCGACCGGCTGCACCGTATGCAGATTACCACGGATAAAAACAGGTTCCTCGCCGGTACCGCTGTCAAAATAGCAATATCGATGATAATCGTCCACACTCAGACGGAACACCAGACAGATCCCACCGG
This sequence comes from uncultured Clostridia bacterium, assembly GCA_944384865.1. Lineage (GTDB taxonomy): Bacteria > Bacillota > Clostridia > Oscillospirales > Acutalibacteraceae > RUG14109. The sequence goes on along the minus strand of CALWVC010000105.1, from coordinate 2,531 downwards.
TAAACCGCCGGGCCAGTTCCCGGTTTTGCAGCATGGTCTGTACCGAATACGGCGCGCCCTTAATCATAAAACATCCGGTTTCAGTAATGGAATAAACCGACAACTTACTGTCACAGGGTGCGATCAGATGCGCCGGACAGCGATCCAGCGGGCGGGCCTCCGGACGGATTCTTCTGGTAAAAAAAGCATTATAACAACGATATCGTTCCGGGATATACTGCCCCATATCAATGGCATTTTTACGAACAAACGGCGCGATCATCCCTTTAGACAGCGGACTGTTCATAAAACAGCCCACCAGACCGGACACCCAGCGGCAGGTCAGCAACTTCAGCAGACACCGGCCGGGAATCGTATGATACAAAAAGCCCAGTATACCGCCGGTCTGCCGCGGTATCGGGATTCTCCGGCGGCGCTCAGCATCCATACAGCAACCGCACAATGATCAGAAGCGTCAGAATCGCCATGCCAAACAACACCTGCAACAGCACACCGCGCATTCCCGGCTTGATAATCTTAAACCGAATCACAAACAGCGCCGCGACCAACAGCATACAGATGACCCAGGCATATACGAAATTACCGCGCAGCAAATGCCGAAACAAATATAGCGCCGGAAAAATAAGCGCAGTAGAGGTTACCGGCAGTCCTTCATAATATTTCCGCTTTTCATCGGTATAATCCTGCCGCTCTTCTTCATCCACATTAAAATAGGCCAGTCGGGAAATCGCCCCCAGAATAAAGACGCCCATGACCGGCACATACCAAAAGCTCTTCATTCCCAGAGAATATCCGATCACACAGGGCAAAACACCAAAACAAACCAAATCACATAACGAATCGAGCTGAATCCCAAAGCGTTTTTCCTGCACCGTGCGATCCTTTTTCATGCTGGCTATTTTGCCGTCAAACGCGTCCAGCGCGCCGGACAGCATCAGGCAAAGCAACGCAGAAAAGGTTCGGCCGCTGCATCCAAAATAAATGCCTAAAACCGATGATATCAGACTCAGATAGGTTGCAATGACCGTATAATTATAAACGCCGATCATAGACGATTACACCTTGCTTTTCTCATAAGGATAATGTGATTTACAATGGATACGACACCGCAAAGTACAAAACACAGATAATAACTAAAAAACCGGGTAAAAATCATGGCCGATCCCAGCATTGATTTGGAATAGATGTCCGCATACAGCACCAGAAAGACCGGTTCCGCCGCACCCACCGCGCCGGGAAGCGGCAGGGAATTGACCGACACCGCAGACAATACCTGAATGGTGAGAATGGTCCAATACGAGCAGTCTCCATTGCCTAAACACAAATAAATAAAATAAGCAATGGAAAAAACGCATAATCTCTGACAGATATTCAGAAAAAACACTTTGAGCTGCATTTTCGGATTTTTTTTTGCGATTTGTACACATGCTTTATAAGTTTCCAGACTTTTTCGGTAAGCCTGCATCTTTTCATCATACGATTTAAAAAACCGCAAAAAACACAGCAGCCGGATCACCCAATCGCCTAGAATTAAAACCAGCTTTTGCGAAAACATAAACAGCAAACATGCGCCCAGCAAAATAAAATTTGCCGCAAATCCAATAAACAGTAATACCGTAAACAGAAGACTGCCGCTGTAAAACAGAAAAGACGGGTGTGCCGCCAACACGATCACACCCATTACAATCAAAGAAAGCGTATAATGAAATGTATTGATCAACAGCATTGCCGAAGATTTGGAGGGCTTAAAGCCATCCTTACTCATATAATACGCCAACGCCGGCTGCCCGCCGGTCGCCGAAGGGGTAATCGCAGAAAAATACAATTCAATGCTTGCATATTTAGTAGATCGCAGCGGCCCAAGATGCATACCAAACAGTTTGGAGGCTGTAGCCATCGCCTGCCCTTCGAAGAAAATATAACCCAACAGACAAATCAGCGACAACAAGATATATTCAATACGCAAATATTTAAAAAATTCCGACAGCTTTTCAAAGCTGATTTCTTCCATACTGGAATTGATCACAATAAACGTCAATGCAAGCAAAGCAATCAGAATGACCACACTGATGATTTGGCTTTTAGGGTTAAACCCCTTTTTATTACTCATACAAAACCCTCAAACATTTTATAAACAGCGCTGCATGCCTGCAAAATCAGAGACCTTGCAAAGTAAACTTTAACAACAGACAACAGGCGCATCTTTCACAAAACAACCTTCCAGTCCGTTTTTGTTCCGGTTCTCCACAACGCGGGGAACGCCTTTATTCTGTCCCATCGGCACCATAAATATAAAAAACAACACCGTCGTGATCTACCGACAGACAACAATAGTCCGGTTTGTCACACCTCTGCGGTGACGACAACCAATCTACAGCCTTCACAGCAGATCTATTATTCCAGTGGTTATAACAAGCCGGCAACAAAACAGCTCGGCATTGAATATATGCCCGTATCCACGTCTTTGGCAGTCACGCAAACGTGCGCATGTAATACCTCCATGAAGTGCATGCGCAGCGGATCATAACCGC
>CALWVC010000104.1 GCA_944384865.1 uncultured Clostridia bacterium | reverse complement strand
CATAATCACCGGCGTTCCCCACTGGCAAGAGTTAAATCCCGTCTGAAGAGACATGGCCGCATCAATTTCTTCCCCGTTAGGATCAACTGTGAACCCATCCGGCATAATCAGTTCTACGATAACAGTCTGCGCTTGACCCTTCGGATAAGTCAGCTTCTGAATAACCGTATATTCCTTGCCGTCTGCGTCCTTCACAACGATATCATTGTAGGAAACAATATCTTCCTCTGGAACGGTTTTCGAAATATAAATGCGTTTATCCAGATCTACATCTGGCTCAGAATTCGGATCGTAATCACGCCCATAGGAAATTGTGGGCAGTCCAGGAATTTTAATGTTACCCTTCGTGAAAATCATATCATCGTAGGTAAACTCATCATCCGCATAATTACCGGTAACCGTAAAGCGGACCGCTTTTCCGTCCAACGTCAGGTCGTCGGCATTCTGCTCACACCAAGCCTGAAATACCTTTTTCTGCGCAGGGCTCTCATTTCCCCAGAAATTCTGTCCCAACTGATTGCCGGCAATGTCGCCCGAGTCGATAATTAAATTACCAGCTTCATCGTTTGAAACAATGCCGGTTTTTATTAAAACACCGCCACCGTTCAACAGCACACCCTCAGGCGTCGTGATCGGGTCGTTCCAGCTTTTCTCATTAAACTGGCCCCAGGAAGACGGATAGTTCCGACCGGTAACATCTGCAGACCAGATCGTTCCCAGAGACGCGCCGGTTGTATACTCTAAACCGGTAGACGCCTCGGGCGCGGCCAAAACCGCCGTTGTTGCAAACATTGCTACCAGCAGGCAAGCCGCAACGCATAAGGCAATTACTTTCTTCATATTGGCTTCCTCCAAAATAAATATTCTGGGCTTTCACCCATTTATAATGCATTTAAAGGATACCACAATATTTCAGGATTGTCAATAAAATAATATAAATAATTAGCTCTCCATTTTTTTGTTTATTTTTTACAATAAAATTTCTTAAACCCACTTATTCTTCCCTAAAAGCCGCCGTACAGATCTGCTCTGCCAGCCCGATTGTCTGCTCTCCGAAACAACGGGCATATTGCAGATCCACAGCCACAATGCGCAACCCGGAAAGTTGCGCATCCATCTGTACAGCTTCCAGCTCCCGCGTATCACAAAACACCAGATCCGGCTGCGCCGCCGCCAGTTCTTGCGGAACAAACATACTGGATGCACAACTGTTCTGAAGGCCGCACCAGGTTAAAAGCTGGTGCGCGATCGTGCCGTTTCCCGCAACCGCAACGCCATATGCGGAAATGACTGCGGCGGTCATTCCGTCAGGCACAGTATAACGCCCGCATATCTGCTGTATCTGCGCTGTCAGCCGGGATATTGTCGCTTCTGCGTTGTTCTGCCCGGTTGTCAGACCGCTGACGACCTGCGCGACCTGCGTATAAAATTCGGATACCTGCCGCCATTCCGCCGGCAGATGAAGCTTCACCACCGCAACGCCGGCATTTTCCAACTCCGCAGCCACCATATCAGACAGTGTATCCGGCGCCAGCACCAGCTGCGGCGCCAGCGCTAGCAACTCATCTATATCTACCGCTGCTGCTGTTCCCAGTCGTGGAAGATCCGCTGGAAGCTCCGGATGCTCCCAGCCATCTGATACGCCGGACAGCTGGGAAACCGAGCCCAATGTGCAAATCGCCTCGGTAATGGCCGGAGCTAATGATACTACCGAAGATGGACACTCGGAAATTTCCCGGCCGCCCACCGTAACCGGATAATCGACCTGCACCTGTACTACATCAGAAACCGACGAATCCGTTTCAGCCCGCTCGGAACAGGCGCAGCCCCCAAACCAAACCGCGGCACACAACAGCAACAGCGCTGTTTTCCGCATTCCCTCACCCATCCTTTCAAGCACACACGCTTTATACAAAATAACAAACCACCGATTGCGGTTCCCCCTGCGCATCAGTTGTCATAATCCGTACACCGTCACGACTGAGCAGTTCGCCGATCTCCATCTGCTCCACATCACAGCGAAACACATCCCGTCCTTCGCAGCTGATAATCAGTTCCCGGTCCTGAACATTGATTCTGCCCGACCGACCCAAAACCACCTCACAGCCTGCAGCGTCTCTGGCCGTCACATATTTAAGCAGGCGGTGCTTTGCATGATCAAGCACCGCCCGGTTTTTAATTTTTGGCGTTTTGCGGAAAAGGCTCATATTCCGCCATCCTTTCTTATAGTCGCCGGTTTATTTACTCTTAAAGTGTCTGGGAACATACCGCTGTCCTCTGGGCGGCGTAATATTTTGCCGCACAACTGCGGATTTACGCTGCATAAACGGCAGCGCCATCATAAACACAATAATATAAATCCCCACTGCAATGTCAAAATAAGACACGCTTTCAGACACATGCAGCGCCGTATCCGGCAAAAAAAATGCGATATAATATTTGGGCACCGCGCATACGAAACTGATTAACGCTGCCGGAAACCCAAACCCATACAGCCATTTGACGGTTTTCGGGGAGCCTGTGCCGGACACGGTCTTTGCGCACATATGCCAGAACAACATGGTAAAGCCCAGCATAACAATATCTAAAAGAATATCCGAAACCTTAATGACGCCGGTATACCTTATAAAAATATATGCCAACCGGTAAGCGCTGTAAATACTGGGAATAACACACAGCAGCGGTGGCATCTCAATCAGGCGAAACAGCGACAACGAAAAGACCAGCAAAAAAATAAATAGTAACAAAACAAAAGCAATATAAAAATATGTTCCCATATCAAACGCCGTCTGACTCAGGATATAATCAACAACATACACTGCCGATACAACCGCCAGCAGCGCGGTAAACACGCCCAGAACCGGAGATTTCAATATAAGCTGCGCCGGCGGGACGTCCTCTCCGGTCAACCGCGCCACTACCAGCAGCATCACCAGCAGTACCGCCAGCGCGCCCAGTAATACCGGCTCTGCCAACGTATACTGCGTATAATAAAAACCCGTTTGCGGATCAATCATCACGATCACTTGTAAAACCCGGACAGCCGTTGCCGCGATCGTACATAAAAACAAGATAACAAACAGGATCTTATGTTTCATATTTCAATCTCCATTTCTCAGTTTCTTTTGTCCAGCGGCACATATTCCAACGTATGAGAAAACATGCTCTTGTATGCGGGGCGGATGATCCGGTTGCCGGTCATCGCTTCTTCAATCCGGTGCGCGCACCAGCCGCTGGTACGCGCTACGGCAAACAGCGGCGTAAACAGCTCATCGGGAATCCCCAGCGTTTTATAAACAAAACCCGAATACAAATCTACATTGGCGCAAATGACCTTGCTGTCGCCCTTTTTGGCGGCAAACACCTGCGGCGCGAGCCGCTCAATACTTTCCAGCAGCGCCAGTTCTTCGCCAAAACCTTTTTTTTCCGCCAGGCTTCTGGCGTATTTCTTCAAAATCACCGCCCGAGGATCCGACAACGTATATACGGCATGACCCATTCCATAGATCAGACCGGAGCGATCCCCCGCTTTTTTATCAATCAGCTTGGCCAGAAAATCGGCGACCTCATCGTCATGATCCCAGTGTTTCACACCCTGCTTGATATATTCCAGCATTTCAGCGACTTTTGCGTTTGCGCCGCCGTGCCGCGGCCCTTTCAACGAACCGATCGCGCCGGCGATAATAGAATATGTATCTGTCCCGGAGGACGCCAACACACGCGTGGTAAAAGTCGAGTTGTTTCCGCCGCCGTGTTCCGCATGCAGCGTCAGACACAGATCCAGCAAACGCGCCTCCTCCAGCGTGTATTCCCGATCGGCGCGAATCGACGCCAGAATCATTTCCGCCGTTGAGTGCTTGGTATTGATTGGATGAAAAAACATGCTTTGTTTATCGTAATGCCGTCGCTTCACCTGATAGGAATAGCCCATGATCGTCGGCATTCTTGCAATCAAAAGCAACGCCTGCCGCAGCAGATTCTGCAACGACGGATCTTCAGGGTTTTGATCATAAGAATACAGCGCCAAAACAGAACGGGCCATTTTATTCATAATGTTCGGCGACGGCGCTTTGATAATCATATCCTCCGCAAAATACTGCGGCAACTCCCGAAACTCTCCCAGCAATTTACACAGCCCCTCCAGCTGCGACTTGGTCGGCAGCGTCCCGAACAGCAGCAGCCAGCAGACCTCTTCAAAGCAAAAACGGCGCTCTTTTTCACAAGTTTCTACAATATCCTTTAAATCATAACCTCTATAAAACAACTGCCCGTCTACCGGAACCTTTTCAGCATCGTTGATCACATAACCGTGCACCGAACAAATCCGGGTCAAACCGGCCAGCACGCCGGAGCCATCCGCATTCCGCAGGCCGCGCTTTACGCCGTACTTCTCAAAATAAGACGGGTCAATCCGGTTATTTTTTTGCAACGTCTCGCATAAACTGGACAAGACATCCAGCAACTGTGTTTCATCCATTGTGACAAACTTCCTTTCCCGCGCCGGAGTCGCTGGTCCCGCGCGGCTAAACCCTGCATATCATATAACATCCGTCAGGCCGTTCGACTGATCTGCAACGGCGGCCATAAACCGCAGTTTTTCAATCAAACCGCAAGAGTATATGATCATTTATGATACACTAAAATGCAACCGATGTCAAGAACGGGCAATATTGCCCCCGGGAGGAATGATATGAACAGATTATATGCTTTCGGTGCAGCCTGTATGCTGCTGTGTATGCTGACTATTCCGCTGATCAGCACGATCAAACCCACCGCGCAGGCGGCGCAGGCGGGTGCGAATGCCGTTACCCAACCTGTTTCAAGCGACGAAACGGTAACAATGTACGATACCGCCTCTAAAAAGCTGATCAGCCTTCCGGTCGAGGAATACCTGATCGGCGTGGTCGCCTGTGAAATGTCCGCTTCCAACCAACCGGAAGCTTTAAAGGCGCAGGCTGTAGCAGCCTATACGCTGCTGTGCAAAAAGAAGCAGGACGGCGGCAGCAGCACCTACAGCGGCGCGGACATCTCCAACAATCCGAAACAGGACCAAGGGTATATCGACCAGGACGCCCGCAAAGAAAAATGGAAAGACAGCGCCGATGAAAACGAGCAAAAAATTAAACAGGCGGTACAGGCAGTATCCGGCCTGCAGATTTTATACGATGGAGAGCCGATTCTGGCGGCATACCACGCGATCTCCGGCGGCAGGACCGAAGACTCCGAAAATGTCTGGGGTTCCTCCTATCCTTATTTAAAACCGGTGGAAAGCGTCGGCGACCTGCTGGCGCCGGATTATGCCAGCACCGTAACCTACACCAAACAGGAATTCATCCAACTCGCTGCCGAACTGCCGGTCACACTGGCGGCTGACGCCTCCTTTATCAGCACCCCCGAATGCACCTCTTCAGGAACCGTGCAAAGCTATCAACTGGGCGGACAAAGCTTCACCG
>CALWVC010000103.1 GCA_944384865.1 uncultured Clostridia bacterium | reverse complement strand
GGGGGAACAGGCTTGGTCATTAAAATGAAACCGGGCGAGTTTTTCGCCCATAAGGTTCAGAATTATCTGACCCGGATCTTTAATACTGATCCGGCCTGCCGGACGGCGCTGCTGGTGTTGGTCGCTTCGCTGCTTAGTCCGGTGACCTCGGTGTTGGCGGTGATTGCGGGCGGCATTTATCTGTTGTGCAGCCGGAAACGGTGCAAAAGGCTGGTTTCGGATAAACTCAATTTTTTCTTATGGGCGTTTTTAATCTTGGTTTTAGCGGTGTCGTTGATTCACCAAAATTATATTGGTGTGGCGGCTACGATCTTTTTGGGTTTTTGTCTGATTATTATGATGCAGCTTCGGGCAGTGATTACCCGGCGTTTTTTTGAAGACCTGATCACCGCTTATCTAGGTTATAGCGTGGTTGCTTTTCTGGTTGCGGCGATTGAGCGGTTGCTACATATCAGCGATCCGATGTATCGGACCTGTTCCACATTTTTAAACCCGCTGTATTACGCTTATTTTGTAACATTTGCGGCTATTTTTTGCACTTACCGGTTGGTGGTTTCGCCCCGCTCTAAAGCGGCGCACTCGCTGGTATTATTGCTAAATATATGCGGGATGCTGTTCAGCGGTGGCCGGATGCCCTGGATCGGGATGTTCGCGGGAACGCTGATTGTATTGATGCTGTGTCGCAGATATCGGTTATTTATTGCGTTTTGCATTGGCTTCGGTATGCTGGCTGCGATTGCGTTCTGGTTCCCCGATCTGGAATTTTTGGCGGCGCTGCGATTAAATTCTATTAATTCTGGTTATACCGTCCGGATACCGTATTGGACGATGGCATTTGATGGGTTTGAACAACAGCCGCTGCTTGGACACGGTATGCTGGGAATTTTAAATGCTTCGATACAGCAGGGAGACTGGCTCGCCCGATTTTTTGAAACCTGGGATTTGGGCCGCCTGTTTGCCGATATGAAGGGAGCAGGTTTTATGCTGCACGCGCATAATCTGCTGTTTGACGCATTATATAATTTTGGGATCATCGGCACGCTGCTACTGGGCTTTTGTATTCTGCGGTATTGCTCGGCGATGTATCGTAATTTCAGTTATCATTCTTATAATCCGATGATCGCGTTGATCGTGGGGATTATTGTTTCAATTTTGATTAATGGGATCGTTGACGCCGAGATCATCGGGCTGCAGACCAGCGTGTTTACCATTTTGATTTTTGCAATGACCGGGCTGCGGGAGGAACAGATTTATCCGGAGCCGCCTGCACAGAAACCTTTGCGGGATCTGTTGCGCCGGTCGGGAAAGAAACAGGCTTGAAAGATCCGTCCGGCAATGGACAATAGGATATCCAATTGTTTGCCGGTTCGTTTCTTTGTATCAAACAATAAAATGGAGGGACTATTTATGAAACGTTTTAAAACGGCATTGGCATGGCTGTTGGCCCTGTGCTTGTTGGGCAGCGCGCTGTTTACGGCTGTTGCTGAAAGTTCGGCAGTCGTCTGGAACGTGATGTATGATTGGGAGACGGACCAGACGGGTACAACGCCGCCGGCTGTTACGCAGCAGGGAGATCTGGCGGCGCTGAAAGTGTGGGGTCTCCGGCAAAACGGCTATGAAAACCAATTACAGACCGACAGCCGTCAGGTGCTGCGGTTCGGCAATGCAGGTCGTGAAACATGCGACCCCGCGCAGGGTGGCAATCCCGGGTTGATTGCGCTGGATACCCAGGCCATGCAGCAGGCGACCGGGCTGCGGGTGCAGCTGGGCGTTGTGGACCGGCGTGACGGCGGCTGTTATGACGAGCTGGCAATCGGCGTGGTGCTGAACGGCGTCATTTATTATGATCAGGTTGCAGCGACAGATTTTTATAATTTTCAGTATTATTATTTTATCGGCAAAACCATGACCGAACTGGGCGGAACTGATACGATTACGCTGACTGCGGCGCATCTGAAAGATATCACCGCCATTGCCGGGTGGTCGCAAGGCCCCACGATCGGCGGGCTGCTGATAGATCAGGTAGAATATACCGCGCAGCCTGACGCCACGTCTACGGCGGTGCTGACTGCGCAGGTGTCGCCAAAGCCTGTTGTTGCGTCTGGCAGAGAGATCGACTATGATCCTGCAAAAGAAGATATTACGATGATTCTGGTAATCGGTCAGTCCAACGCTACCTATCAGGTGGGGTATCCGGACGAGCTGCAGGCCGTTGCAGACGGGTATATTTCCGAGATCAGCGAGCTGCCTGTTACGCCGGAAAAAGGAACGGTCTATTCTTCTGAAGCGGCGGTCAGCGATCTGACAGACAGGCTGGACGTGGCTACGCTGATTGAAGAACAAAAGATCGGCGGCTTTACGCCGGCGTTCGGAACGGCATGGCATGCGGCAACCGGTGAAAAGGTGGTCTTTATTCAGGCTGCGGTGGGCGGTACGATGATGAAAGACTGGATTAAAGATCCGGCGAGCGGACAGGCGCTGTACAGCAACGCGGTGCGGAGATTCAAGGTATCTTATAACAGCTTGAAAAAGAAATACAACATTGTGCATACGGGCTATTTGTGGAACCAGGGAGAATCTGACGACTACCTCAGTCCGGAGGAGACTGTTACCTCGGCACAGACATATTATGATTACTATACCTCGATGCACAATGATCTGATGGAAGAGCTGCCGCTGGATTTCGGCGGGATGCTGATGGTACGTGCGCTTGGCTGTGGCAGGGATACCGCGACCTTAAACGGCGTTCGGGCCGCGCAGTATCGACTGTGCAACGAAATTGACAATTTGTACATCGCCTCCCGGGTATTTGAAACCTGCGGCGCCGATATGATGCTGATGGATGAGATGAACGGCATCCACGCGCTGCAGAAAACCTATAATCTTGCGGGGAATGAGGCGGCCGCGAGCTTGCTCAATATCTTGCAGCTTAACGGTGAGCAGCCGCAGCTTACCGGGGTTTCGCTGTATAATGCCGGCGGCGAAAAAATAGCGGCTTTTGACGAAAACGGCACGCAGATCTCCGGCGACGCCGCGCGGGATTGCCTGGGCCCGGTGTTTGCAGTGGCGGAGCCGTTGGGCGTGCCCTGCAAAATCACCTGGACGGTGAACGGCGAAACGGCGCAGACAGACGGTTTCGGTGGTTTTGCAGATCTGGGGCTTCCCTATCACACCGTATTTTTACAGTGCAGCGTGAATATGGATGTTCAAAGAGGAGATATCAACGGGGACGGTTATATCAACAATAAAGATTATGCCCGGCTGAAGGCATATCTGGCCGACGATCTGACGCCGATTGAAAAGCAGGCGGCAGAGCTTACCGGCGATCAGGCGATCAGCAATAAAGATCTGGCGCGGTTAAAGGCATATCTGGCTGATGATACGGTGCAGTTCGGATAAGCAGAGATTGCCGGCACTGTCATAAACGGATCGTTCTGATCAATAGAAAAGCCACCTGAAAACATCCTTGTTTTTCAGGTGGCTTTTGACGTGCAGGCAGTGGGCTAAGACAACCATGCAAGGGTTGCGCCGGGTTTACAGCGCGTTGCCGGATCAGGGATTCTCGCGCAGAACATACCGGACGGCATTTGCCGCGGTGGTCTGCAGCGCTTGCTGCGGTGATCTGAGCGCTTGCCGCAGCGGTTGCAGCGCCTGTCGTGGCGGTTGCAGCGGTTGCGGCCGGCTATGCAACCGTTACCGATCGAGCAATTCGCGGATCAACCGCAGTTTTTTCTCATTGTAATGAAACCAGCCGCCCTCATGCTCGGCAAAGGGATAAACCGCGATCTGTTTTTTGCCGGGCAGCCGGTTGTATGCCGCGTAAAAACAAATGGCGGGGCAGGTAGTGTCCTTCAGGCCGACCGAAGCGTATACGTCGGCTTTGCAGTATTCCGCCATATTCATGATATCGAAATAGCTCAGCGTCTGATAGACCTGCTCTAACTTGTCCGGCCGCCGCCGCAGATATTCGGTCACCTGGGAAAACGATCCGTTGCGGTTTTGGATCCGGCGTTCGATGTTGCAGTTGGAGGGCACGTCGCAGAAGCAGTACCGGACCCTTGGATCCATACAGGCTACCGACAGCGCCATCGCGCCGCCCTGCGATGAGCCGTGGGTAAACAGTCTGGTATCATCGATATCCGGTCGGGAAAGCAGATAATCTACCGCGCGCACACCGTCTAAGATCGACCATTTTACCGTATAATCCTCTTTGTCTTCGCAGCCTCTGGTCATAAAATCCAGCGAGTCTGCGTTGTAGGCGTGCTTGTCAGGCGATTGTCCGTTCTGGCCGCGGTGATCCATCGACAATACTGCCATGCCCATGTTGACAAACGAAAGCTGATCGCTGACCTGGCCGCAATACCAGGAATAGCCGTGAAATTGTAGCACAACCGGCAGCCTGCCGCTTTTTTCGGGCAACACCAGCAGTCCGTGACAGGTGGTGGCGCCGTCGGCGGAATCATACCACAGATCAAAGCTCTGAATGCCGTCGAAAGGATTTTCGCGAGAGGTGAGCCGGGCGTTGAGCGGTAGCGCCGCGCTTTTTTGAAGATTACGATCCCAGAATTCCCGAAAATCCGGCCGGCGGGTCAAAGGGGGCAGATACTGTTCCATCTCTTTGATTTGCTGATCGATAAACTCCATCTTTCAAACTCCTTTACAGTCGATCAAATCTCTGTTGTTTTCACAGGGCAACCGCAATCTTTTGAACAATAGTGTAAACCATTTTATATATAACGCGTTTATACGGCCTTACAGTCGGACGCTGACGCCTTTTTGTTTTAAATAGGCCTTGAGCTGGCTGATTTCCAGCTCTTTATAATGAAACAGCGAAGCCGCCAGCGCCGCTTCGGCGCCGCCCGTAGTCAGCGCTTCATAAAAGTGCTCCGGTGTACCCGCGCCGCCGGAGGCGATCACCGGTACCGGCACCGCCCGTGCCGCCGCACTGGTCAGCGCAAGATCGAAGCCTGCTTTGGTCCCGTCGGCGTCCATGCTGGTCAGCAGGATTTCGCCCGCGCCCAGCGCGACGCCCTGCTTGATCCACTCGATGGCGTCCAGCCCGGTATCTACCCGGCCGCCGTTGCAGTAAACAGTCCAGCCGCCGGCGGGGGTTCGTTTGGCGTCTACCGCCAATACCACGCACTGGCTGCCGAAGGCTTGGGCAGCGTCGGTAATTAACTGCGGGCGCTGAATCGCGGCGGAGTTGACGCTGACCTTATCCGCGCCGGCCGCAAGCATGGTGTGAAAATCGGCGACGGTGCGGATGCCGCCGCCAACCGTAAACGGAATAAACACCGTTTTTGCCACCGCTTTGACCATTTCTACAACCGTAGGCCGGTTGTCGCTGGAGGCGGTGATATCCAGAAACACCAGCTCGTCTGCGCCGGCCCGGTCGTAGGCGGCCGCACATTCTACCGGATCGCCGGCGTCCCGCAGATCTACAAAATTGATGCCCTTGACGACC
>CALWVC010000102.1 GCA_944384865.1 uncultured Clostridia bacterium | reverse complement strand
GTTGTTCTGGCTGGCGGCGCTGGTGCTGTTGGGTCGGCTGTGGATGCGCCATGCACTGCGTCGGGTTGTCGTGCAGGGCGGCTGATGAATCAGGAGGGGTTTGAGATGAAATTATATTTTCGCTATCTGTCGATGCACATCAAAAGCCAGATGCAATATAAAATTTCGTTTTTGATGCTGTTATTCGGGCAGTTTCTGACCTCGTTTTCCGCGCTGCTGTCCATCTGGTTTATGATGGACCGGTTTTACACGGTGGATGGATTCACTTTCAGCGAGGTGTTATTGTGTTTTGCGGCGGTGCTGGCCGCGTTTTCGCTGGCGGAGTGTTTCGGCAGGGGGTTTGACACCTTTTCCACGGTGTTGGGAAACGGGGAGTTTGACCGTATCCTGGTGCGGCCCCGCAGTTCGATGCTGCAGGTGCTGGGTTCCCGGCTGGAGCTGTCGCGCATGGGGCGGTTGCTACAGGCAATGTTGGTGTTATGCTATGCCGTTCCTGCCAGCGGCGTTGTCTGGACGGCGGATAAAATCTGCGCGCTGGTTTTAATGATCGTCTGTGGCGCGGCGCTGTTTTGCGGGTTGTTTGTGATCTATGCGGGGCTGTGCTTTTTTACAACCGAGGCGCTGGAGGTGCTGAATATTTTTACAGACGGCGGCCGGGAGTTCGGGCGGTATCCGCTGTCGGTCTATGGAGACGGCGTTTTGAAGTTTCTGACCTTTGTTATTCCGCTGGCGCTGGTGCAGTATTATCCGCTGCTGTATCTTACGGGGCGCAGTGACCGGGTGTTGTATATGCTGCTGCCCCTTTGTGCGCTGGCGTTTTTGATCCCCTGCCGGTTGCTTTGGCGGCTGGGAATCCGGCATTATCGCTCTACCGGCTCATAATTGCGGCCAGCGCGGGTCGGATTTGTGCAGAATGCGGCTTTTTATAAACTTTTTCTTGACAAACCGGTTATCAGGGGATATAATAATCTTCGTGACATTTCTCAGGTGTTGTCCTGTTCGGAGGCCGGTATGATCGATTTAAGAGAGATTTTTTCCGGGGTGCAGACCATCCGGCAGGTTGATGCGGCGGTAGATATGCGCGATTATGAAGTTTGCGGGGTTCATCCGATTCGTGAGCCGGTGCAGGTGCACGGTCAGATCAGAAATTCCGCCGGGGTGGTCACGCTGGAGCTTACGGTGCGGCTGCTTTATCAGGCGCCCTGCGACCGGTGCGCGCAGCCGGTTTCCAGATCTTATTCTTTTTCGTTTTCCCACGTGTTGGTCACTGCGACAGAAAGCGATGAATACGATTACATCGTGGTAGAAAATGCGCTGTTGGATCTGGATGCGCTGGTGCGTGTAGATGTGCTTTTAAATTTGCCGTCTAAATTTCTGTGTAAGGACGATTGCAAAGGCCTTTGTCCGGGCTGCGGCAAATTGCTGAATGAAGAAGCCTGCGTCTGCGAAAAAGAGACCGACCCCCGCCTGGAAAAGCTCAAAGATTTTTATCATTAGGCATCAACGGCGCGTATCGCGCCTGCATAGAAGCATTATTTGAAGGAGGTGCCCGTCATGGCAGTACCCAAGAGAAGAGTATCCACCACCAGAAGAGATAAGAGGCGCTCCAGCGTCTGGAAGCTGACTGCTCCCACGTTGACCAAATGCCCGCAGTGCGGCGAATATACCAGACCGCACAGAGTGTGCACGTCCTGTGGCTATTACAAAGGCAAGCAGGTCATTTCTGCGACGCCCGCCGCCAAGGAAAACTGATCTTATGAAGACAAAAACAGAGGAGGAGTAACATCCTTCTCTATTTTTTTAGATTTTCGCCGGGGAGGTGCTTTGGATGGTTGAGATTACGGGGGTGCAGCCGCGCTCATTCGCGGCGAAAGCCGGCATCCGCGCGGGAGAGCGTCTGCTCTCGGTCAACGGCCATGAAATCGGCGATGTATTGGATTACCGCTTTTACTGCACCGATACCGACCTGGAACTGGTGGTGCAGAATAAAACACAGATTCGCACGGTGCAGATTACCAAACCCGAATATGATGATCTCGGGCTTTTGTTTGAAACCTATCTGATGGACAAACAGCGTTGCTGCGCCAATAAATGCATCTTCTGCTTTATTGATCAGTTGCCGGCGGGTATGCGGGAAAGTCTGTATTTTAAAGACGATGACAGCCGTTTGTCGTTTCTGTTCGGTAATTATATCACGCTGACCAATATCGGTCAGCGTGAGATCGACCGGATTATTCATATGCATATCAGCCCGGTCAATATTTCAGTGCATACGACAAATCCTGCGTTGCGGGTGCAGATGATGAACAACCGGTTTGCCGGCGAAAAGCTGCAATATATCAGACAGCTTGCCGACGCCGGTATCAAAATCAACTGTCAGCTGGTGTTATGCCGCGGTATCAACGACGGGCCGGAGCTTCAGCGGTCGATGCGCGATCTGGCGGCGCTGTATCCGGCTGTGGAAAGCGTTGCAGCGGTGCCGGCGGGCCTGACAAAATACCGTGACGGGTTGTATCCGCTGGTCGCATATGACAGACAGTCGGCGCGCCAGGTGATTGATACCATCCATCGGTTTTCCGATGAACATTACCGGCTGCACGGCGACCGGCTGGTGTATCCGGCGGATGAATTTTTCAATTTGGCGGAATATGAGATGCCGCCGGCGTCATACTATGGTGAAATGGCCCAACTGGAAAACGGCGTGGGCATGTGCGCGCTGCTGCAGGACGAGTTTCTGGATGCGCTGGCACATTGCGATCAGCAGCCGGCAGGAAGCAAAAAAACCATTGCCACCGGTGTGGGCGCATATAAATTGATAAAAAGCCTGGTTGACGAGGCGGAAAAGAAGTGGCATAATATAAATTGTGAGGTTGTTGCGATTGAAAATGATTTTTTCGGTCCTCTGATTACGACGACCGGGCTGCTGACCGGCGCCGACCTGTATCGGCAGCTGAAAGACCGGCGCAATCTGGGAACGGTTTATATTTCCCGCACGATGCTCAAGCATGATGAAGATATTTTTCTGGATGATATGACGGTGGCGCAGCTGGCGCAGCGACTGGGGGTTTCGGTGATCGCTACCGAGAATACCGGAGAGGCCCTGTTGCAGACACTGTTGGCATAGCCGGTTGACACAGGGTGGCTGTGTACCCGTATAGAGCCGGCGGATCTGCCGCCGGCTGTGACACAACAGGAAAGGACGGAACAACAGATGGCGAAACCGGTGGTGGCGATTGTGGGCAGGCCCAATGTAGGCAAATCCACGCTGTTTAATAAGTTGATCGGCAAACGGCTGTCTATTGTAGACGATACGCCGGGCGTTACCAGAGACCGGATCTTCGGCGACTGTGAATGGCGCGGGCAGCAGGTGATGCTGATTGATACCGGCGGCATCGAGCCGAATACCGATGATGTGATTTTATCGCAGATGCGTCAGCAGGCCCAGCTTGCGATTGATATGGCGCAGGCGATCATTTTTGTCACTGACCTGCGCGCCGGCGTATTGGCCGCCGACCGGGAGGTGGCGTCCATGCTGCAGAAAAGCGGCAAGCCAGTGGTGCTGTGTGTGAATAAATGCGATGCGGTGGGCGCGCCGCCGGCGGAATTTTATGAGTTTTATAATCTGGGGCTGGGTGATCCGGTTGCGGTGTCGTCTGTACACGGCCACGGTACCGGCGATCTGCTGGATGCGATTTGGGAACATCTGGACTTTTCGCAGGACAGTGAGCAACCCAGCGAGCGGATCGGTGTGGCGATTATCGGAAAGCCCAATGTCGGCAAATCTTCGCTGATCAACCGCATTGCCGGATATAACCGCACTATTGTTTCCGATATTGCGGGCACGACCCGTGATACGGTAGACCTGCCGCTTGATAATCAATATGGCAGTTTTAATTTTATTGATACTGCCGGGCTGCGCCGCAAGTCTAAAGTTGATGACAAAATCGAAAAATACAGCGTGCTGCGGGCCAGGATGGCGGTAGAGCGCGCCGACGTCTGCGTAATTATGATCGATGCGCTGGAAGGGTTTACCGAGCAGGATTCCAAAGTCGCGTCGCTGGCCTGTGAGGGTGGTAAAGGTTGCATTATTGCGGTCAATAAGTGGGACGCTTATGAAAAAGATGACAAATCGATGGACAGTTACCGAAAAAGCCTGATGCAGGATTTTTCATTTATGTCTTACGCGCCCATTATATTTATTTCAGCAAAGACCGGACAGCGGCTTGACCGTCTGTTTTCATTGATTCAATATGTTTATCAGCAGAATACCATGCGTATTTCCACCGGCCGGCTCAACGACCTGCTGGCTGATGCGACTGCGCGGGTACAGCCGCCGTCGGATAAGGGCAAGCGGCTGAAAATTTATTATATGACCCAGGCGTCGGTTCAGCCGCCGACCTTTGTGTTTTTCTGTAATAAGGCGCAGTTATTTCACTTTTCCTATCAGCGTTATCTGGAAAATCAGATTCGCTCCACCTTTGGCTTAGAGGGCACGCCGGTGCGGTTTCTGATTCGCGAGCGCGGCGAATAATGTTTTGTTGGGGATAAAACGGGGGTTATCTATATGTCTATGCCTTTGGCGATCACGCTGACGACCATCATACTGGCGATGGTGTGTTATTTGCTTGGCAGTGTGAATTTTGCGATTATTTATACCCGTCATTTTGCGCATACCGATGTGCGGGCACACGGCAGCGGCAATGCGGGCATGACCAATGTGCTGCGCACGGCGGGTAAGCTGCCGGCCGTTCTGACCTTTGTCTGCGACTTTTTAAAAGGCGCTGTCGCAGTAGCGTTGGGTAGATTTGCTGCATACTACTTGCTGGATCTGCTGACCGGTCACAGCACGTCGCATTTAATTGACCCGCTGTATTTTGCCTATTTGGCCGGATTTTTTTGCCTGATGGGTCATATATATCCGCTGTTTTTTTCCTTTAAAGGCGGAAAAGGTGTGGCATCCATGGCGGGCATCATGCTGGTGATCGACTGGCGTGTGCTGCTGATTGCGCTGGGGATGTTTATTTTGGTCATGGTGTTGAGCAGAATTGTGTCGTTATCTTCGATTTTTGCGGCGCTGACGCTGCCGGTCTCTACCTTTTTGCTGTATCACGGCGGCCAATATACATTTTCGCTGCTGGGAATGCCCCAGCGGGTAGTGATCACCCTGTTTTCGGTGTTTTTTACCGTGTTGGTGGTCATCAAACATATTCCCAATATTAAGCGGTTGTTAAAGGGCGAAGAAAAAAAGATTTTTTCCGGGAAGAAATCGTGACATGCCAACGGATGATCGGGGCATATGCGTAATAGAATAATATGGTGAAGGGCGGGCGTTGTTATGCGTATTTCCATATTGGGTTCCGGCGGCTGGGGAACGGCGCTGTCGGTGTTGTCTGACAGCTGCGGACATACCACCGTGTTATGGGGCGCCTTTGCCGATGAGATCGCTGCCATTGAAAAAAACCGGGTCAATCCGCTGTTAGCG
>CALWVC010000101.1 GCA_944384865.1 uncultured Clostridia bacterium | reverse complement strand
AAATTATACAGATGTTCGTCCAGCCAGTCGTCCAGCGGCAGGCCGATAATCGCAGCGGGCAGACAGGCAATCAACACTTTAGCCCAAAGCTGGAGTGTCGGTTTTTTCAGCATGATACCGCCCCGCCGGCCGTCGGGCAGCGCCGGTCTGCAAAACGGATTGAGCTTTTTAAAAAACAGCACCACCACCGCCATGATCGCGCCCAGCTGGATCACGACCCGGAACATTTCGAAAAAATCGGCCGACAGTGAAAACGGGAAAAACTCTTCATATAAAATCAGATGGCCGGTGCTGCTGATCGGCAGCCATTCGGTAATGCCTTCTACAATGCCGTAAAAAATCGCGTTGATAATATCTAACATTTGGTTGCTCCTTCTATATTATAGTTGCCAGTCGATGGGAATGATACCATGCTGCTCTAAAAAAGCGTTGGTTTTGGAAAAATGCCGGCAGCCGAAAAAGCCGTTGAAAGCCGACAGTGGGCTGGGATGCGCCGCTTCCAGAATCAGATGAGACGGATTGGTGATCAGGCTTTTTTTGGCGCGTGCGTTGCCGCCCCAGAGCAGGAATACCATCGGTTGCTGCCGGTCGTTGAGCAGCGCGATGATCCGGTCGGTCAGAATCTCCCACCCTTTGCCGCGGTGGGAGTTGGGGCTGCCCTCGCGAACGGTTAGCGAGGTGTTCAGCAGTAAAACGCCCTGTTTGGCCCATTTGGTCAGATCGCCGCAGCTTTGCGGCTGATTGATTCCCAGATCGTCATGTTGCTCTTTATAAATATTTATGAGCGACGGCGGCGGTTTAACCCCCTGTTTGACCGAAAAACACAGTCCGTGCGCCTGCCCGGCGCCGTGATAGGGATCCTGCCCCAAAATAACCGCCTTGACGTCGTCGTAATCGGTGTATTTCAGGGCATTGAAAATATCAAACATCGGCGGATAAATCCGGCGGGTGCTGTATTCCCGCTTTAAAAATTCCCGCAATTGCAGATAATAATCACTGGTAAACTGGTCTGCCAGCAGCTGATCCCAATGATTGCCGATATGTACCATATGCGTATCTCCGATCGTGTGATTTGGTCGTAATCTTCCGCCGGTTGAGGCGGCGGGGAGCTGTTTCGGGAGACAGGCCGCCGTCAGGCGTCCTGCTCCCTGCTGCCCGCAGGAACAAACCGGCTCAGGGCTGTTTGCAGCAGCGGGGTATGCTGGCCGCGCAGCGGGCGAATACTCATTTTATAGGTAAAGCTTTTATCGTTGAGCTGATAGAGCGGATCCAGTTCCGGGCCGCACCGGTTGGAGCCGATGCCGCTTTGCATATAATCGGCGCAGACCACCGTGCGGTCGGGTTCGGGCAGCTCATAATTGTGTTTTGCGGATTCCAGTTGTTGGGCGGAATGCGGCAGCGCTGAGAAATCGAAGCCGTTTTCACACACCAGAACCAACCCCTGCCGTGCAGCGTTATAAACCGCGCCCCACAGCGTGTTGTGGCGGTTGCCGCTTTCCTGCGGCCGGATATAATCAGAGCGCATCGCCTGAACCGGCGCTTTGAATCGGCCCATATAGGTTGCGCGGCATTTATCGATATAGCTGTCTGTCGGACCGCGGCCGAAATATTCGGCGGTGGAAAATTCCTTATCCATCGGGATCAGCAGCCCAAACCGGGGCAAAAACGGTGCGTTTTCATGCACATTCACCGAGGTGCATACGTCGATGACGCCCAGCGGATTGATGGTCCAGACTGCGTCCAGCCCAATATAGCACCGCACGCCGACGCTGCCCATTACGCCGGTGCAGCGGATGGTAACGCCGTTTTCATTGTTCTTACAGACCACGTCATGGGTACGGACAGCATAGGTGTTATAACGCAACCCTCTCCATTTTTGGCTGATTCCCCAGTCATTGTCGGTGGGTGCGCGCCAGATGTTGTAGGTCATCGGTTCCAGCAGCAGCTCCCGGCCGTCTACTTGCAGGCTGTCAAAACAGCCGGAAAACTTATTGAATATATATTGAAAGCCTGTGCCGCGGATCGTGATGGTTTTATCAGTTTCCGCGCAGTTCAGATTGGCCGGTTTGACCTCTACCACTGTATTGCCAGGGGCGGTAGGCATTTTAAATTGGGCGAAAGCCACCTCATGGCCGGCGTCTGCCCAGGCGGTGTCGCCGGTTTGACGGAAAGACAGTTTTAAATAACAGTTGCCGCGTTCCGGCAGCTTTGGCAGATCGATTTTCACCTGTTCGCTGCGTTGGGGCGGGATCGGCAGCGCGCCCAGCGAGCCGGACGCGATGGTTTTGCCCTCCAGCGTTAAATCCCAAACGCATTCAAACCGGGATAAAAAGGTGAAATCATACAGGTTGTGCAGCTCGAAGATACCGTTTTGCAGGTCTACGGCCGTTACCTGTACCGGCTGAATTGCATATTTGCATTCTTTGAGCGCGTCGCCCGGAATCCGGTCGGGAGAAACCATACCGTCGATACAGAAATTTCCGTCATTGCAGGCTTCATCACCGTAATCGCCGCCGTAGCCGAATTTGGTTTTTCCATCCGGCGTTTTACCCAGCGAAAAAGAATGGTTGGCCCATTCCCATACGAAAGCGCCGCAGAATTTCGGGTCGGAATAAATGACGTCCCAATAATCCTTGAAGTCGCCGGGACCGTTGCCCATGGCGTGGCAATACTCACACAATACCAGCGGACGGGTATTTTCCGGGTTGGAAAGATAATCCCTGCACCATTGGGGAGAAGCATACATCCGACTGACCACATCCGGCTCCGGAGATAGTTCCGCGCCTTCGTAATGGGTCGGGCGGCTGGGATCCCGTTGCCGGATCCAGGCAATGGCGTTTTTTATACAGTCGCCATAGCCGGATTCGTTGCCCACCGACCACATCATTACGCACGGGCGGTTTTTATCCCGCTCTACCAGGCGGACAGAGCGGTCGCAGATGGCGTCGTTCCACTGCGGGTCGCTGGCGATCAGGTTATATTGTTCTACCTTGTAGCCGCCGTCAATGGCGGTGACGCCGTGGCATTCCAGATCTGCCTCGTCGATTACATAAAAACCGTATTCATCGCACAGTTGCAGGAACCGGGGATCATTGGGATAATGGGAGGTGCGAATGGCGTTGAGGTTGTGCGCCTTCATCAGCATCAGATCTTTGATCATCTGTTTTTCTGAAGCAGCCGACCCGGTGGAGGGGTAAGAGTCGTGGCGGTTGACGCCTTTAAATTTAATGGCCCTGCCATTGAGTTTGAGGATGCCGTCATCAATCTTATAGTCTTTGACGCCCACTTTTTCACAAATAAATTCACCGTCGCATTCCATGATCAGCGTATACAGATCCGGGATTTCCGCCGACCATAAAAACGGGCTGTCAATTTCCAAAACGGCGCGTCCGTCAGCGCCGACGGATTGCCGGGCGATGGTCAGCCCCCGGGGATCCATCAGCGTCAGCTTGACGCTTTCCGGCGACGGCGCATTCAGATCTACCGTGATCTGCGCCTGTTTATACAGCGGCGATACGGAAGTGGTTATAAAATAATCGGTAATATGCCCTTTGGGCCGGGACAATATGTACACGTCGCGGAAGATGCCCGACAGCCGGAATTTGTCCTGATCTTCCAGATAGCTGCCGTCGCACCATTTTAAAACGATGACGGTGATGTGATTTTTACCGGCCGAGACGAAATCTGTAATGTCAAACTCGGAATTGGAGTGGGAGACCTGGCTGTATCCCACAAACTGATCGTTGATATAAACATAAAAACAGCTGTCTACACCGTCAAAATTTAAATATTGACGCATACCGCCCAGCTTGGCGGGCAACTCAAAATCCCGCGAATAGACCCCGACCGGATTTTCCAGCGGGACATAAGGCGGATCATAGGGGAACGGATAAATGAAGTTTGTATATTGCGGATGATCATAACCATATAACTGCCAGCAGGACGGTACGGGAATGGTGGTGTCCGCCGCGGAAAAATCCCGCTTTTGAACCAGATCGTCCGGCACGTCATAGACGCTTGGATAATAGTTGAAAAACCACTGGCCTGACAGCAGCGTGAAACGGTCGGAGTTTTCCCGACCGCCGGACAGCGCGGATACCGCCGAGCCGAAAGGGATGCAGTATGCCCGCGGGGGGCGGCAGTTGACATGCAGCGTATGGGGATCTTCATAATATTTCGGAAGCTTCATAAGACCATGATCCTTTCTTTTATTTATAACCGGGCGTTATAAACATAGTTGAGCTGACCGGCCTGCCGCCCGTTTTCATAATAGATCCGGGGCACCCGCTTGCCGACCAGACAAACCGTTTCGTAGTTGATGGTGCCGCATAATGCGGAGTATTCCTCTACCGGCAGCGTTCCGTTGGCGTCGCTGCCAAACAGCAACACCTCGTCGCCTTCCTGTGCTTTAGGGATACCGGTAACATCCACCACGGTCTGATCCATGCAGACCCGGCCGATGATCGGCGCTTTTTGTCCGCGGATCAGGATATACCCGTTGTTAGACAGCGACCGGGGATATCCGTCGGCATACCCGATGGGGATGGTAGCGGCGCGAATCTCATGTTGCGCTGTATAGGTGCGGCCATAGCTGACGCTGTCTCCGGGGTGTAAGTCTTTGACCATGGAGATCACCGATTGCAGCGTCATGGCCGGGCGCAGATCGGCAGCGCTTCTCAACGCGCCGGAGGGTTCCATACCATATAAAATAATGCCGGGCCGCACCATGTCCAGCTGCATTTCAGGGTTGCGCAACGTGGCGGCCGAGTTGCAGCAGTGCCGCAGGCAAAAGGTAATGCCGTCCTGTTTCAGGCGGTCGATAACGTCGCAGAACAGATCAAATTGCCGGCGGGTAAAGCTGCCGTCCTGATCGCCATCCAGATCCGATGAGGCAAAGTGGGTAAAGATGCCCTCCCGGGCCAGCCCCGGAAGCTTGCAGACCGAGCGGATCTGCTCGATTGCATCGCAGTCTTGTAGGTCGTGATGGATAAATCCCAGCCGGCCCATACCGGTATCAATTTTGATATGCATGCGCACCGTTACGCCGTCGGCAGCCGCATGCCGGGACAGCGCCGCGGCATATTCACTGTCGAAAACCGTTTGAGAAATCTCATGCTGCGCCAGCGTCTTTGCCAGATAAGGCGGGGTATAACCCAGAATCAGAATTGGTTTTTTAACAGACAGTGCCCGCAATTGCATCGCTTCTTCAATATTGGAAACGGCAAACTGCTCGGCGCCCAGCCGGTCCAGCAGCGGCGCCACATATTTTACACCGTGGCCGTAGGCATCGGCTTTGACTACCGCCATCATTTTGGTGCCGGGGCGCAGCCGTTCGCGGATCACCTGATAATTATGCGTCAGCGCATCCAGGTCGATTCGGGCCCAGGTGCGGGGCAAAAATGTATAATTCATAAAAATGAAGACCCTTCCGGTTTCATGATATACCCAATTATAAACGCAGGCCGGAGCGAAGTCAATAGCGGATCG
>CALWVC010000100.1 GCA_944384865.1 uncultured Clostridia bacterium | reverse complement strand
TCCTCTATGAACAAAACAAATCCGAAGCAATGCTTTACGATAAATAGGGTGTTCGGATTTGCACTATTTGGTGGAGATGAAGAGATTCGAACTCTCGACCTTACGGATGCGAACCGTACGCTCTCCCAACTGAGCTACACCCCCATATAGAACGCGGGCTTTTCGCCCGCAAATGATATTATAACCGCTGGTAGAGAGATTGTCAATCAAAAATTAGCGGTTATTAAAAATTTTTTAGGATATCCAGAATAAAAAACATTGCTAAAATCAGCGTAAATAAACCGCAGATGACAAAATAGACTGTACGAAGGCTTCTTTTATGCAGACGGGATCCGGAAAGACCGATTAAGATACACGCCGCTATCAAGGTAACGCAGATGATGCACACGCGGATGGATCTCGCGTCAAAGGGGAGAAAGGAGGCGAAAAAGCTGGTGATATAGCCCAGAAAAATCTGAACAACCGGCAGCAATAACAGCGGCAGGATCCCATAAGCATATTCTTTTTTGCCGGCACGCAGAAATGCAAAGGCCATCGCAAAAATCAATGCGATGATTGCAAGGCTTTCAACCAACATGCGGTATACCTCCTGGTATAATAAATGGGAAAGATGGATCACCCACCTTTCCCATTTTAGCATAATGAACCCGGATTTGCAACAGATTTTATATTCTGGCGACACCGGTGTCCCGCGCGGCCTGCGCGACCGCTTTGGCGACTGCGGCGGCAACGTTGCGATCCAGCGCGCTGGGGATGATGTAATCGGCTGACAGCTGATCATCGGTCACAAAGCCGGCGATTGCTTTTGCTGCGGCGATCTTCATCGCGTCGTTGATATCAGAAGCGCGTACATCCAACGCGCCGCGGAAGATGCCGGGGAAAGCCAGAACATTATTGATCTGGTTGGCAAAGTCGCTTCTGCCGGTACCAACAACGGCGGCACCCGCCTGTTTGGCCAGATCAGGCATGATTTCAGGAACCGGATTGGCCATGGGGAACAGAATCGGATCTTTGTTCATGCTTTTGACCATCTCAGGCGTTACGCAGCCCGGCGCCGAAACGCCGATAAAGACGTCCGCACCCTGCAGAACATCAGCCAATGTACCTTTACGGCACTCTAAGTTTGAAATTTCGGCCATTTCCTGTTTTTCAGCGTTCAGACCGTCGCGCCCCTTGTAAATTGCTCCGTGCCGGTCGCACATGATGACGTCTTTCAGACCCATGGCGATCAACAGTTTAATAATGGCAATGCCGGCGGCGCCGGCACCGCTGGTGACTACCCGGATCTCGTCAATTTTCTTACCGGTCAGTTTCAGCGCGTTGAGCATGGCGGCCAGTGTGACGACTGCGGTTCCGTGCTGGTCATCATGGAAAATCGGGATATCACAGCAGGCCTTCAGTTTGCGTTCGATTTCAAAACAGCGGGGCGCAGAGATATCCTCCAGATTGACGCCGCCGAAGCTGCCGGCCAATAACCGAACAGTGTTGACGATATCGTCAACTTCTTTGGAACGGACGCACAGCGGAATCGCGTCTACATCGCCGAAGGCTTTAAACAGGGCGCATTTGCCCTCCATAACCGGCATGCCGGCTTCAGGGCCGATATCGCCGAGCCCCAGAACCGCGGTGCCGTCGGTAACGACCGCTACCAGATTGGAGCGTCGGGTCAGCTCATAGCTTAAATTCACATCTTTTTGAATTTCAAGACAAGGCTGCGCAACCCCCGGCGTATATGCTAAAGAAAGATCATCTTTGGTTTCCAACGGGGCGCGGCAGACTACTTCGATCTTGCCTTTCCACTCCTTGTGCTTTTGCAGAGATACCTGTGCATAATCCATTTATAAACAGTCCTTTCGCCGAATCCGGCAATATATTTTTTATAAGCTTTCAAATAAGCTATATATCCAATTGATCGATAAGTGCTTTCAGCGTATCGGCGCTTTTGCGCAGCAATTGCTCTTCGTCAGGCAGCAGCGGCGGGGTGATCACCTGTTTGATACCATGGGCGCCGACTACGGCGGGCAGACTCAGCGCTACCTGCGGCAGATTATACCGCCCGTTGGTCAGCGTGGATACCGTTAAAACCGAATCGGTGTCTCTGGTAATGCATTCGCAGATGCGGCTGACCGCCATGGCAATCGCATAAAAGGTCGCGCCTTTTAGTTGAATAACCTTGGCGCCCGCGGTGCGTACGTCATCTTCAATATCGCGTAATTCGCCTTTGCCGCAACCATTGTGCCGGTCGCAGATATGCGTGCAATATTGCGCCATGGGCATCCCGGCGATGCAGGTCAGCGACCACGGGATCATGGAGGTATCGCCGTGTTCGCCGAATACATAAGCATGGACGTTTTTCGGATTGAGGTGCACATGCTCGGCCAGTCGTTCACGCAGGCGGGAGGAATCCAGCGTGGTGCCGGAGCCTAAAATCTGCGATTCAGGTAAACCGGAATGTTTGATAATCGTATAAGTCAGAATATCCACCGGGTTGCTGACGACGACGTAAACAGCGTCTGGGGCGTGAAGGGTAATCTGCGGCATGACCTGTTTGATGATATCAACGTTTGCCTGTGCCAGATCCAGCCGGGACTGACCGGGTTTACGCGCCATCCCGACAGTGACGATCACAATGTCAGCCCCTTCGCAGTCGGCATAGCTGCCCTGGTAGATATTCACGGGTGCGGAAAACGCAGTGCCCTGGATAATATCCATCGCTTCGCCTTTGGCTTTGTTTTCGTTAATATCGACCATCACAATTTCAGAAGCCAGGCCCTGCAGCGTCAGAGAAAACGCAATAGAAGCCCCGACGTTTCCCGCGCCGAGAACACAGATTTTTTTGCCTTTTTTCATAGAATCAATTCACCTTTTTTCAATAAAAACACGGGCGACTGAGTTCAAAAACAGATTTTCCAACTTTGCCCCCATTTTAAATTTCTGCAATAGATTATAACACCTTTGCGTAAAAAATCAACAGATTTTTTGTTAATTATTTAACATTTTACAAAATCTTTATAATCATAAAGTATTTGGTAAAAAATAAAATCGGAATGGATTTGTAGCATGTGATGCATTCAATCATGGCTTTGGAAAGGGAGTAACAGCGATGAAAAAAGTAATTGCGGACGCCGCCCGCTGTGTTCGGCGTCGATTTTTCCGGGCGCAGGCGGTTTGGCTGTTGCCGGTACTGGTGCGGCTGTTGCTGACAACCGCGGCGTTGGTGTTGTCTTATATATTTTATGGCGGCTTTTCTCCGTTGTTTACGTCGGCGGCGCTGTGTTCAGCAGATTTTTTTCTGGCCGCGCCCCTGCGGGTTTTTCAAAAGGGCATATTCTTGCGCGAATATGGCGGACTTCGGGTAACGGCGTTGTTTACAGCGTTCAGCGGCTTCGGCGTCTATTTCAAAACACTGCTGTATCTGCTTTTAAAAAATGCTATACAGTTGCTGCCGTTTGGCAGTACGGCTTTACTGGTTTTGTGGTCCGGGACGGCGCTGTCCGCCGCACAGCCAGGATGGCTGCAACTGTTATGGGCGGCGGGAATTGTAAGCTGCGGCGCGTTATTTTTGCTGATGCGCTTTTTGCTGACAATGAGCGATTATTTGTTTGTGGCGGGCTGTGGGCTTCGCAGTCTGTTTGTTTCCTTTGCCCAGATGTCCAGACATGCCGCGGCGTTTTTGCTGTTGGGGTTGCGGTTTATACCCCGGCTATTGTGCTGCGCCGCTGTGCTGCCGGCCTTTTATTTTGTGCCCGAATTTTTAGCGGCGCGGGCGCTGCTGGCAAACGGTATTATTTATTCCGCCGCCGGTCGCGCACCGATGCGGCAGGATAACGGAACAGCAGGTGTGCCAGCGCTTTCCCATTAAACGGCAGCAGTGGCCACAGATAACGCATTCGCCCGTCGAAGGTGCGGGTGGTCAGTAGCAGAATCAACAGCGCGGCGCAACCGGCGGCAAATCCCCAGATGCCCAACAGGCCGGAAAGTATCAGCAGCAACCATCGGAAGATCCGGACGGCGCCGCCCATTTCCGGGTTTGGAACGCAGTGATTGGCCACGGCGCTGGATACCGACAGAAAAATCGACTGTGTGCACAATATGCCGATGGTTACCGCGAAATCTCCCAGAATCAGGCCGCCGATAATAGAGAAAGCGGCTTCCAGATTCTGCGGCGTATGCAGAGAGGACATTTTCAGCCCCTCCAGGCCAAGTTCCAGAAGAATCAGTTGGAGAAATAATGGGATAGAGCCGATTTGGTTCGGCGGCGGTATCAGAAAGGAAAGCCAGGTTGGCTTGCCGTACATACACAGCAGCAGGTACAGCGGAACTGCGAAGGTGGCAACCAATGTTGCGCCAAAACGCAAAAAGCGGGTGATGGTGCCAACCAGCGGATTCTGGTAGTAATCCTCAATATATTGTGTGAAGTAGAACACCGAAGTCGGCAGAATCAGCGCGGTGGGAGAGGTATCTACCAGCAGGATGATATGCCCCTCCAGCAGATGGGCGGCAATGGTATCCGGACGTTCGGAAAAGCGAAACCGGGGCAGCGGATTATACCACTTCTTTTTCATCAGCAGTTCTTCCAGACTCTTTTCGCCCATGGTGAGCGCCGGCACGTTAATGCTTTGCAGTCTGCTGCGCACCAGATCCAGCAGGTGCGAATCGACTAGGCTGCCGATATATCCGACTGCGACGTCGGTTTTTGAGCTGCTGCCGATCGTGTGCATTTCAAAGGTCAGTGCCCGGTCGCGGATGCGCCGGCGGATCAGCGCCGTATTAAAAACGATGGTTTCTACCAGATCATCCCGTGGGCCGCGGGTGACTTTTTCAATGTGGGATTCGCTGGGAGAGCGGACGGGATATTCCCGGGCGTCGATCAGTACGCCCTGCTGTGCGCCGTCGATCAGCAGAAAAAGCTGACCGCACAGCACCATATCTACTCCATGGATCAGGTCGTCTGTCTGAGAGGTCTCGATATAGGGAATGCGTTTGAGCAGCAGTTCCGGCGCGGTTTTGGGAATCTCGGGCTTGGTGCCCTGCAGTTCTTTGAGGACATGCACCATGATATCGTCTTTGGCAAAGCCGTCTACAAACAGCAGATAGGCGGGGGTGTCTCCGATGTCGAAAGAACGGCCGATCAGATCGAAGCTTTTTTCCAAGGGCAGCAGATGTTCGATCGCAGTAATATTTTCAGTCAGATTTTTACGGATGTTCATAAAATTCCTCGCTTTCTGCATTTATTTTGTTCTTGGGAAAAGCGTTTATACGGCAGTTGGGAAAATCCGGAGATGGCGTTCGGTGAAAGGCGCCGGTCGGAAAAAAGTATTTTGGCAACACGAATTTATCATTGATTCCTTATATGGTTTGTTGTATAATGAAAATACATATATCGTTTGCCTGCCGGAATGTGCGGGTCATAAGCGCTCCCGATATTTCGGCGGCGCAATTTTCTGACACTGGGACAATAAAACTTGAAGGTGGAGAATAGGCTGTGCAGTTTTTAAGAAGAGATA
>CALWVC010000099.1 GCA_944384865.1 uncultured Clostridia bacterium | reverse complement strand
ATCGGAAAAAACACCGTTTCCGGCCGGAAACGGTGTTTTGAAAACAGCGAGCAACCCCCTGTGAACCGCGAAACAAAGGAATCCTCTGTTTCCACGGCTTCACAACAAGCGGCAGACGATCATCAAAAGCAACCCAAACCGGCCGGAACCTCCGGCAGCTCAAAAGCCCTTCGGAACAGGTTACTTAATAATCATCACCGCACCTCCATTTTATAATATATCCGTATTATAACAAACGTCCCCGTTGTTGTCAACCGGATTTTGCAGCCTCCCATCCGTCTGCGGCACAAAATTCAGGCAACGGCAGACACACCCGCCGCACGGCGATCTGTCCACAACCGCTATGCCTGCTCAGAACCAATCACCAGCGTACGGATGGTATGCGCGGGCAGCAGCAACTGCGCCGCCTGTTCGCCGATCCGCAGGGTAACCGGCATCCTGCGTGCTGTCGGATTCTGCATGACCACCGCCAGCGTACCGTCTGGATTACAGACCGCCGTCACCCCCAACCGCTCTTCATAACTGGTCGAGCCGATTCTGACTGCGCCAGGTTTGATAAATTTTGAAAAGTGCGCGATCGCATAATAAATCGGCGTAGTATGCACGGTATCGTCTTGCGGCTCGTATACCATCGGCGCAGTGCATGCGCCGCGTCGATTATGATAAGGCTTACCGTCCCGATCTAACAGAATGTTCCAATCCGTCCAGCCGTTCATATAATTGTTCAGGTTGCCGATGAGATCCGCCGCATAACGTTCAGCCTGTTGCCAACCGGAATACGCCGTACCATCTATACCGGCGCAGCAGCATTCGCTGTGCACCAGCAGTTGTTCCGGCGCCAGCTCATGCGCGATCCGCAGCGCATCAAAATGGCTGCCGGTATACCAATGAAACGCGACCCCCGCCACAGCCCGTCGGGCAGCCGCATCGGCGCAGAGCGCCTGGGTCCAATCTACCACGCGTTCTTTGTTATGATCCCAGATCAAAATCCGCACATCCTGCAGCCCGGCCCGATCCAACGCCGGGCGCAAGTGCTCCCGCACAAACGCCAGCTGTTCAGCCGCCGTATATACGCAGCTCTCCCAAGTCTGCACTGCCATCGACTCATTCTGCACTGTCAGCCCGGTCAGCCGCACGCCCCGCCGCCGATAAGCCTGGACATATTTTACGATATATTCGGTCCAACACGCTGCAAAGTCCGGCTTCAGTTTACCACCCTGGATCATACTGCCGTTGGTTTTCATCCATGCCGGCGGGCTCCAGGGCGACGCAAACAGCTGTAATTCCTCTCCGGCGCAGCGCTGCGCCGCCAGCGTCATCGGAATAATCGCCTGCTCGTCATGCGCCACCGAAAAGCTGTCCAGCGACATATCGCCGTCAGCCGTATAGGTGTATTCCTGCGCCGAAAAATCACAGGAATTGATATGCAGCCGGCACAGCGTATATCCCAATCCCTGCGCCGGATCAAAAAACGCGCGGATGAACGCCTGGCGGGTCTGCTCGCGCATTTTGGCGTAATTGCAGGCCGCCGCGTCCGTCAGCGCGCTGCCAAATCCGATAATCCGCTGATAGCGGATTTCGGGATATAGATTGACGATATGCTCCTCCGCATCAGGCTTAAAAACAAACGCCGGCGCCGCCAGCTGATGCAGCGGTTGTTTGCTGCTTTTCCCGCTCTGGACCATCTGTTTGATATGATACATAAAGCCTCACCTTTTCTCCGGTTAACCGGCTGCATGCTTCTAAATTTACAGCAGTTATAGCACACATTGTACATAAAGTCAATCCCCCCTTTACACCTTTTTCGTTACTTTAAAATATACTATAATTTTACATATACTCCGGGTAAGGATACATAAAATCCGAATCATTGAATTTTTAACAAAATTTCAAAAAGCTTTTGCCGACCACAACCGGGTTTTTCACATTTTCCACAGAGTTTTCCACAATCGTTATGTAAACAGTGTGTAAATACAATAAGTATAATCTATGAATCGAAAATGCCCAATATCTATTGAAGCTTCATCTGCTGTTCAACAACAGACGATCTTTATTTCCAGACAGCAAAATGCTCCCAATGGGATGTCCGGCACAGCGGCCGCACAAACACATGGGAGCATTTTTAAATTTTCAGTTGGTTTCCGGCTTACGCCTGCTCGGCCTCGCTGGCAGACTGCAACGCGTCATAACCGGTTTCACCCGTCCGGATCTTAATCGCGTCGGTGATTTCATATGCAAAGATTTTTCCGTCGCCGACCTCGCCTGTCCGGGCAACCTCCTGAATTTTCTGAATCGTTTTGTTTTTCCACTCTTCTGAAGAAACCACGATTTCCAGTTTGATCTTGGGCTGCATCATTACATCGACTTCCTGCCCACGCACCACAGTGGTATATCCCCGCTGTGCGCCGAAGCCCATGACCTGATAAACCGTTACGCCGTTTACTTCAATTTCATGCAGCGCCTCTTTAAGATCTTCTAATTTTTCTTCCCGGATAATCGCTTCAACCTTATACATCATGATTGCAGACCCTCCTCATCAGTCAAGACCGTTAAACGACGGATATGCCCGCTCGCCGTGCTGTGTGGTATCCAGACCCAACAGCTCTGCTTTCGGCTCAACCCGCAGTTTGGTAAAGATTCTGGTGATTCCGATGCATACCAGCGTGCCGACAACCGCAACCGCAATCGTAATAACAATACTGATCAGCTGTGCAGTAAACAGCCCGGTCTCGCCATATACAAGACCGTTCCAGCGCGCAACCGAATTGATATCTGTCCGCGCAAACAAACCGGTGGCTATGCCGCCCCAGATTCCGCCGATGCCATGACATCCGAAAGCATCCAGCGCATCGTCAATTTTCAGCTTCTTCTTTAAGAAGTTCATCATAAAGTAGCACAACGGGCTGACGACCGCACCGATGATAATGGCCGCCCAAACCGGAACAAAACCTGCGCCGGGTGTGATCGCAACCAGACCGACGACCAGCCCGGTAGATGCGCCCACCAACGTGGGTTTGCCGTCTTTGATCACATCAATGAGCATCCAGACCAGCAACGCCGTGCCGGAAGCAAGCGCCGTTGTCAAAAATGCGTGTGCTGCCAGGCCATTGGCGCCCAGGGCAGAACCGGCATTGAAACCAAACCACCCGAACCAGAGCAATGCGGCGCCCAAAAATACAAACGGAATATTGTGCACACGATAAGAGGTGTGTTCGACGCCGCGCCGTCTGCCCAGCAAAATCGCCAACACCAGACCGCTGACGCCCGAACTGATATGCACCACGTTGCCGCCTGCAAAGTCCACCGAGCCCAATTCTGCCAAAAATCCGCCTGATCCCCAGACCATATGGGCCAACGGATAATACACAACCAGTGACCAAAGCGCAATAAAAATAAACAGTGCTTTGTACCGCATCCGTCCCGCTACAGAACCGGTGATCAGCGCCGGTGTAATCATCGCGAACATCATCTGGAATACGACGAAGGTCA
Organism: uncultured Clostridia bacterium; assembly: GCA_944384865.1. Classification (GTDB taxonomy): domain Bacteria; phylum Bacillota; class Clostridia; order Oscillospirales; family Acutalibacteraceae; genus RUG14109. The sequence goes on along the minus strand of CALWVC010000099.1, from coordinate 2,066 downwards.
GAGAAGAAAGGGATGGCGCATATGTACTCACCTCTTCAAAGCTCAAACCATTCAGGCAGATATATTCCAGCCCACCGATCACGCCGCCGTGATCGGCGCCGAACGCCAGAGAAAATCCGCAGATTACCCATAAGACTACTGAAAGCCCCATGATACCCGCACAGGCCATCATTGTATTTACGACGTTTTTCCGGCGTACCAGCCCTCCGTAGAAAAAGGCCAGACCAGGCGTCATAATGAATACCAGGGCCGCGCAGATCAAAATGAAACCATTGTCTCCCGCACTCATACAACAACCTCCAATAAAATAAAATAAAAAAGACAAAGGTGTCCAACACAACATTGAACACCTTTGTCCTTGTATTTATATTATAGCAGCTGTTTTAAAAAATGCAACCATAAATTTTGCAATTGTTTATAGATTTGTCACTTTATATAAATAATCCTCAATCTATATTTTATTTTTAATATTTTTTTACATGATTTTTATATAAAACGAATATAAATTTGGCTGATTGCCCCTTAAAAACTATTTTTATGCTGCCGGCAGCGTGTAAAAACACAACCGCCGTTGCCAATCGGGGAAACGACCCCGATTGCACATCACCCGAAACACTACTATAACAGCCTGTAGCCTGCCATTTGCCCCGCATATAAATTCTGCCGCAACAACAATACCGGCCGGGAAACCCGGCCGGTATATACAAATACGTTGTTTTAACGCCACAAAATGTCTGCAATGTGAAGGTCTGATAAAATGCGGCGCAGCAGCTTACGCTTTGCCCACAGAACCAAACAGCTCCATCTTTTCTTTAACAGTGGCCTTAATCGCTTCAGCGCCGGGCGCCAGCAGTTTACGCGGATCAAAGCCCTTACCCTGCAGATCTTTGCCCTCTTCGATATATTTCCGGGTTGCCGCCGCAAACGCCAGCTGGCACTCGGTATTCACATTGATCTTGGATACACCCAGCGAAATCGCTTTCTTAATCATATCGGCCGGAATACCTGTTCCTCCGTGCAGCACCAGCGGCATTGAACCGGTCAGCTTCTGGATCTCGTCCAGCACGTCGAAACGCAGCCCGGCCCAGTTTTCGGGATATTGGCCGTGGATATTGCCGATACCGGCTGCCAGCATGGTAACGCCCAGATCTGCGATCATCTTGCACTCTTTGGGATCGGCCACCTCGCCGCCGCCGACAACGCCGTCTTCCTCACCGCCGATCGCGCCGACTTCGGCTTCAATCGACAGGCCCAGCTTATTGGTCAGCTCGATCAGTTCCTTGGTTTTTGCGATATTCTCTTCAATCGGATAATGCGACCCGTCGAACATCACCGACGAAAAACCGGCCTCGATACACGCTTTGGCTCCTTCGTAGCTGCCATGATCCAGGTGCAGCGCCACCGGAACGGTAATGTTCATCTCCTCCAGCATGCCATTGACCATGCCGACAACCGTCTTATAGCCGCACATATATTTGCCCGCACCCTCGGACACGCCCAAAATCACCGGAGACTGCAGCTCCTGCGAGGTTTGCAGAATGCTCTTGGTCCATTCCAGATTGTTGATATTAAACTGTCCGACTGCGTATTTTCCCGCTTTCGCTTTGGTAAGCATATCCTTTGCATTTACTAACGCCATATTTTATCCAACTCCCAATCAATTGATTTGATTTTATTATAACAAATAGCCACGCAAAATAAAAGGGGTATTTGTGAAATTTTCAGCAGTTTATCCTGTTTACGGCAGCGGTCAGCCTGCCATATGCGCGATCAAAATTGCCGCCAATACCCAAATGACCGGCGGGATCGCAAACGCGCAAACCGTCAGTGTCCGGCCTTTTGCATCCATCCGGCGAAACAGCCTGGCGGTGCGCAGGCTGTCGGGCAGCCGGTGCAGCAGTTTGTGATGCAGCAAAATATCCAACAGAAAAAATACGCCGTATAATACGATGGCAGCGATCGCAGCCCACAGCATATTTTTCAGCAGCCACGCCGCCGTCAGACACAGCAAAAATCCCGCGGTATACGCCATACCGGGAACGGATTGCCGATCGGGCAGGCTGTTT
>CALWVC010000098.1 GCA_944384865.1 uncultured Clostridia bacterium | reverse complement strand
TAAAATTATTAAAAAGTATCGCTTATATAAAGGCCAGCTGCCTGTCGGCTGCCGTCTTAAGCATGGCAGTGACCGCCCTCACATTCGGGTATTTCGCCCACAATCGGCGTGGGATCAATGCCCTGCCGCTTGTAATAATCGGCGATGGCCGCTTTAATGGACTGCTCGGCCAGCACTGAGCAGTGGATCTTATGCGCCGGCAGACCGCCGAGCGCCTCTACCACAGCTTTATTCGATAACTTCAGCGCCTCTTCAATGGTGTGGCCCTTGATCATTTCAGTGGCGATCGAAGAGGTGGCGATGGCCGAGCCGCAGCCATAGGTTTTGAATTTCACATCAGTGATGATATCGTTGTTCACTTTGATATACATTTTCATGATATCGCCGCAGACCGCGTTGCCCACTTCGCCGATGCCGTCGGCGTCCGGGATCTCGCCCACATTGCGGGGGTTGGCAAAATGGTCCATTACCTGTTCTGTATACATTCTGTTTGACCTTCTTCCTTTTTAATAGTTTCCCACAGCGGGGACATGCTGCGCAGCCGTTCTACGATCGGCGGCAGCTTGTGCAAAATATATTCCACATCTTCCATCGTGTTTTCGTCGGTCAGCGTCAGCCGCAGGGAGCCGTGGGCAATCTCATGGGGCAGCCCGATGGCTAACAGCACATGGCTGGGATCCAGTGAGCCGGAAGTGCAAGCCGATCCGCTGGAGGCGCAGATGCCCTGCATGTCCAGCATCAGCAGCAGGCTTTCGCCCTCAATGCCCTCAAAACACAGGTTGACGTTGCCCGGCAGCCGGTGTGTCCGGTCGCCGTTGAGCCGGCTGCGCTCGATCTGTAACGCGCCGTCGATCAGCCGGTCCCGCAACGCTGCGACTTTGGCCGCGCGTTCTTGGATATTCTGCGATGCAAGCTCCATGGCTTTGCCGAAGGCGATGATTGACGCGATATTTTCGGTGCCGGCCCGGCGGCCGCGTTCCTGCGCGCCGCCGTCAATCAGATTGGCAATTGCCACGCCTTTTCGGATATACAGCAGGCCTACGCCCTTGGGTGCGTGAATCTTATGCCCCGAGATCGACAGCAGATCGATCTGCTGCGCCTGTACATCAATCGGCACATTGCCCATTGCCTGCACTGCGTCTACATGAAACAGAATCCCGCGCTGCCGCAGCTGCGCGCCGATCTCACGAATGGGCTGAATGGTGCCGATTTCGTTGTTGGCGAACATGACGCTGACCAGACCGGTATCTTCCCGGAGAGCGGCCAGCAGCTCGTCTACCCGGACAATGCCGTTTTCGTGCACTGGCAGCAGCGTGATCTCAAAGCCCTGTTTTTTTAGCGCGTCCAGCGTGTGCAACACCGCATGGTGCTCAAACGCGGTAGAAATGATGTGTTTTTTGCCTTTTTTCTGTAACATGGCCGCCGCGCCTTTCAGCGCCCAGTTGTCTGCTTCCGACCCGCCGGAGGTAAAAAACACTTCTGCCGGCGCCGCGCCGATGGCTTTAGCACATTGCGCCCGGGCGTTTTCCAGCGCCATCTTGGATTCGTCCCCCAGTTCATACAGGCTGGACGGGTTTCCATACAGATCCAGAGCCGGAATCAGAACGTCCATCACCGGCCTGGATATTTTGGTGGTTGCCGCATTGTCGGCATATACAAATCGTTTTTCCATAAAATCAAACCTTTTAATCCTTGTTATCTCAATATGGCTTATAATATACTATTTTAGTATACTTTTCAATAGCAAAATTATTACAAGAATGAAAATTTTGCCGGCAAGATATTATGCAATATGACAGATGCTGTTTTGTCGGGTTTCATTAGTGCGCATTTTTAGGCGGCGCGCCGGTTATACAGCCATTTGGCGACGGCGGCGCCGATGATGATACAATAGCCGATCACACTCCACAGATCGGGGATCTGGTCAAGAAATACAAAGCCCAACAACGCGGCAAACACAATCTGCGAATAATCAAATACCGACAGCTCTTTGGCCGGCGCCCGGGTATAAGCGGCGGTGATCGAAAACTGTCCGCCGGCAGCGGCAGCGCCCGCGAGCAGCAAAAACAGCGTCTGCGCCAGCGTCATCGGCGAAAAGGCAAACAGCATGCTTGGCAGCGTAAGCAGGCAGGAAAAGGCGGAAAAAACAAACACGATCACCGGGCTGGGCACACCCTGCTGCCCCAGCCGGCGCACATAGGTATAAGCCAGCCCTGCGCCCAGTCCGCCCAGCGTGCCGATCAGCGCCGGGATTACCGACATGTTCAGCGACGGCTTAATGACGAACAGCGCGCCGCAGAACGCTGTGGCGACAGCGGCCCATTCTACCCGGTTGGCCCGCTCTTTCAGGAGCAGCGCAGAGAAAATGATCGCAAAAAACGGCGAAAGCTTGTTGAGCAGCGATGCGTCCGAAATGGATAGATGATCTACGGCGTAAAAGTTACAGATCAGTCCGACCGTCCCGGCGGCAGAGCGGATCAGCAGCCCGCCGGCTGTTGTGCGGGTCGGCCGGAACCGCTGTCGGTTCCGCGCAAGCAGTATACCGGCGACAAGCATGGCCACGGCGTTACGGAAAAAGCATTTCTGCAGCGTCGGCAGGTCGCCGGACAGCCGCACAAACAAATTCATCAGCGCGAAGAAAAACGCCGCCAGTAATATATAGATTATTCCGATGTTACGCCGGTTCATACAAACTCCCTGTAATCACGCCGGAGCAAGCTTCATTCGCTCCGATTCTTTATTTTATAGAAGATCGATCGCCCGTTTCGCTGCTCTACTTGTGCAAAAAGTCAGGTTCGCATCAGCTAACGGCCTATCAACGCGCCGTTTTTACGCCGTTTACCTCACTGCCGGCTTTTTGCGGGTTCGAGTCTCCATCACCATTGAACACAGGTGTTTTTTGGACGCCCCTTATCAACACTCAATGGTTTTGGCCTGTTCAAAATCCTGTAAAATATCCGCAGAAGGCGGCGGCGTCAGCAGCGATACGACTACAATCACAATGCAGGACAGCACAAACGCAGGAAGCAATTCATAGATGCCCAACAGTTCGCCCAGAATACCTGAAACGTTGCCGGACAGCGGCGCGATTACCAGCTTCCAGACAAATACCATTACGCCGCCGGTGAGCATACCGGCAATGGCGCCGGCCCGATTGACCCGTTTCCAGAACAGCGAAAACAGCAGCAGCGGCCCAAAGGTTGCGCCAAACCCCGCCCATGCAAAAGCGACAACCTGGAAAATCACGCTGTTTTCATCCAGGGCGATCAAAACGCCTACAACGGTAATCGCCAGCAGCACAATTCTTGAAACGATCATCACGCTTTTGTCGCTGGCCTTTTTAAACAGCAGCCCCTGATAAATATTTTTGGAGACCGCAGATGCGGCGATCAGCAGATAAGAATCAGAAGAGCTGATGGTAGCGGCCAGGATACCCGCCATTACAACGCCCGCCAACAGCGGCGGCAGCAGATTCTGTGATAATACGATAAATACATTTTCGGCGCTGCTGCTGCTCAGAAGCGAAGGATCGGTGGGCGCCAGCGACCGGCCCAATACGCCGATCATCACGGCGGCAAACAGCGAAATCACCACCCAGACGGTTGCGATCCGCCTGGATTTTTTCAGCTGGCTGGATTTGCGGATGGCCATAAACCGCAGCAAAACCTGGGGCACGCCGAAATAACCCAGCCCCCAGGAAAGCGTGGAAATAATGGTGATGACGCCATAGCCGCCCGCAGCGCCAAACAGCGGCGCGTTGTTCGCCACCTGCTGTACGCCGTCGGCGTCCACCACAGGGGAGGCGGTGGCAAAAAAGCTTAAAAATCCGTCGATGGAGGCGGCGTTATCGATTACCGCGCCGATGCCGCCGGCGTGGATCACACCGACAATCAAAATGGTAGACAATGCAAAGATCATGACAACTGCCTGCATAAAATCCGAAACACTTTCGGCCAGAAAACCGCCCAAAAAGGTATATAAGATTACAAACGCCGCGCCGACGATCATCATGGCCTGATACGGCGCGCCGAACAGTTTGGAAAACAGCTTGCCGCAGGTTACAAAACAGCTGGACGCGTAAACAGTAAAAAAGATTAAAATAAACAGCGCCGCAATGGTCATGATGACCTTTTTATGTTCCCGGAACCGGGCGCTGAAAAAATCCGGGATGGTAATTGCGTCGCCGGCGACTGCCGAATACCTGCGCAGCCGTTTTGAGATCATCAGCCAGTTGATATAGGTTCCCGCCGCCAGGCCGATCGCGGTCCACGCGGCGTCTGCGATGCCGCACCAATAGGCGACCCCCGGCAGCCCCATCAGCAGCCAGCCGCTCATATCCGACGCCTCGGCGCTCATTGCCGCGACCCACGGCCCCAGCGACCGGCCGCCGATAAAATAGTTTTCACTGCTTTTGTTTGCCCGTTTGGCAAAGAAGATTCCGATGCCGATGACCACCAGCATATAAGCCGACATCGCGATCAGAGATTGCAGCTGTTCTGCGTTCATAAACAACAATCCTTTCATCCAACGCCGGGGATTGCATGACCCGGCGCCCCCTTTTGGTTCCCGGCGCAGGACAAACGCCGCAGAATATATTCATTATAACACAGCCTTTTCGATAAATAAAGGGGATTTTCAAAGGGCTTTTCACAGCTGGGGCTCGTGACGCGCTGATGGGCGGGCGACCGGTTATGGTGCAGATGGCACAAAGACGCTACACTGTACAGCGACGGTTGGCCCCTGGCATCAGCTGGCGGCTGTGAAATCGGGGCGGCGGCTGTCACACAACCCGCCGGCGCGCATAAACTGTATTGAAGTTTCGCCTTCACAGCCGACAGTCTATGCCTTCAGTCGGAAAAACGCCTGTTTTCTCCCGAACATCAGCGCAGAAACAGGCAATGCTTTCAGCCGCGGGGGACCTGCGCTGCGGCATAGAAAGGTAGGATTATAATGAGTGACGCAAGAGTTACCGACGGCTTCGCCGACGCGGTCTGTATCGACGCAGGCAGAGTCTATGACTCCTGTATGGATCGGGACTGCGTGGAAGAGCTGCGGGTTTATTTCAATGAAGCGGGCCAGGAGGCGGTACAAAACGCCGTCAATTGCCGGGTTAAATGCGCCGAGGTTGCCGACGTCAAAATCGACGTAGAACCGGTGGCGTTCAATCGTGGATTTTTCTCCTGCGATTTAACCTTTTATCTGGCGACAACGGTAGAGATTCAGACTTCGGGCTGCCGCTGTCAGGAATTTACCGGGGTTTCCGCGTTTTCCAAACGGGTGATCCTGTGCGGCGGTGACGGCGCGGTCAAAACCTTTACCAGCACCACCTCGGTTTGCGGCGCCGACGGAGAGCACAAGATCAGTTCGAATCTGCCCAAGTGCACTGTACAGTGCGTGGATCCCGTGGTACTGGATTCCAAGATCTGTGATACCTGCCGCTGCCGTGAATGTAAAGCGATGTTCCCCTGTAATGTGTTGGCGCTGGCAGGCGGCTCGATCAATGCCAGCGGAAACAGGGGCCTGTATATCACCGTTGGCCTGTTCAGCATCGTGCAGCTGGTACGCAATGTGCAGATGCTGGTTCCGGTCTATGATTTCTGTGTGCCGAAAAAGGAGTGCACCGAGATCAACGAC
>CALWVC010000097.1 GCA_944384865.1 uncultured Clostridia bacterium | reverse complement strand
GTCAACGCCGAAGTTTCGGCGCCGGTGGTGTTTATCTCGGTGACCAGCCCGGTGGGCGCGGGAATCATGACCTCGATGGAAGCCCCCGACAAAAACGCCACCGGTACCTCCAACATTGTACCGGTAGATGAAATTTTCAACCTGGCAAAACAGCTGACGCCGGATATTAAAAACATCGGCATCTTATATTGCTCCGGTGAACAAAACGCCGTATTGACCGTTGAAAAAGCCAAAACTTTTTTTGATGAAAACGGCTATACTTATGTAGAATCCACCGTGGCCAACTCCGGTGAAGTGCAGCAGGCCGCCCAGGCGCTGGCCGGCAAGGTCGACGCAATCTATATTCCCATCGACTCCACCGTGCAGTCGGCCATGCCGCAGGTGGTCGAGGCAGCCAACAGCAACCAGATCCCGGTATACGGCTCGGATCCGGTAATGGTTCAGTCCGGCGCGCTGGCCTGCGTCAGCGTCAGCAACACCCAGTTGGGGCAACGCTCCGCCGAATTGGCCGACGAAATTTTGCAGGGCGCGAAAGTCAGCGATGTGCCTGCAGAGGCCATGACCACCTATCAGTATGTGGTCAGCAAAGCTGCGGCAGATCAGCTAGGTATCAAACTGCCTGAGATTGAAAACCTGATTACCATTGGCGAATAACAACAAACCGGCAGATGCTGCCGGCTTCTTCGGAGAAAGATTATGGGATTTCTGACAGATTCAATTTTGCTGGGGCTGCAATATGCGATGCTGGCGCTGGGCGTTTATATCACGTTTCGGGTATTGAATATTCCCGATTTAACGGTAGACGGCAGCTTTACCTTTGGAATTGCCGTATCCGGCGCATTAACAGCGGCGGGGCACCCGGTTCTCGGGCTGCTGCTGGCAATCGCCGCCGGCGCAGGCGCCGGGCTGATCACCGGCTTTTTACAGACCTTCGCCGGCATTCATCCGATTGTCGCGGGCATTCTGACAATGACCGGGCTGTATACCATCAATATTACTGTGTTGGGCGGGCCGAATATTTCGCTGATCGACAGCGATAAATTTTTCACGGCTGCCCAGGGGCTGCTGCCCTACGAATACAGAACGGTGGTCAGAATGGCGTTTGCGCTGCTGATCGTAGCGGTGGCGGTGTTGCTGCTGGCGCTGTTTTTCAAAACATCATATGGTCTGAGCATCCGGGCTACCGGCGACAACGAGGATATGGTGCGGGCTTCGTCGATCAACACCACCGCCACCAAGCTGACGGCGCTGGCCATCGCCAACGGACTGGTTGCGCTGTCCGGCGGGGTCATCGCACAGTTTCAGGGCTTCGCCGATATCAACTCCGGTAGCGGCTTGATTGTGGTAGGACTGGCTTCGGTCATCATCGGCGAGGTGCTGTTCGGCGGCCGCCGGCCGCTGACGGTCGGACTGATCTCAGCGGTAGTCGGCTCTGTGGCCTATCGGCTGATCATTGCGCTGGCGCTGCAGATCAACATTTTAAACGCCAACTCTTTAAAGCTGATCTCTGCGGTAATTGTCGGCATCACGCTGGCGGTTCCGGCAATTCAGAAAAAATTTCCCAATCTGAAGCTGCGGCGGGGAGGGCAAAAAAATGCTTGAAATCACCGGTTTGCAAAAGACCTTTTTAAAAGGGACGCCCAACGAACACCACGCCCTGCAAAATCTGAGCCTGACGCTGCCGGACGGACAATTCGTCACCATTATCGGCTCAAACGGCGCCGGGAAATCCACATTGTTTAATGCGATCGCAGGCAGCTTTTCATGCGACGCCGGGCAGATCGTGCTGGACGGCCGGAATATCACCCGGATGCCCGAATACCGGCGCGCCCGAACGATTTCACGGATTTTTCAAAACCCGCTGATGGGCACTGCGCCTAATCTGACCATCGAGGAAAATCTGGCGCTGTCGTATGCCCGCTCCACCAAAAAGCTGTTTTCCCGGGCGGTCACCCGCAAAGACACCGACTATTTTCGCAGTCTGCTCGCACCCCTTGGGATGGGACTGGAAGACCGGATGAAAACCCGGATCGGGCTGTTGTCCGGCGGGCAGCGGCAGGCGGTCACGCTGCTGATGTGTACGATGGTGCCGCCGCGGCTATTATTGCTGGATGAGCATACTGCCGCGCTGGACCCGGTAACGGCGGAAAAGATTTTAAAGCTGACCGCCAAAATTGTTGCCGAACACCGGATTACAACCATGATGATCACCCACAACATCAAAGACGCGCTGCAACTGGGCGACCGGACGATTATGCTGGAACAAGGCCGGATCGTTCTGGATCTTTCCGGCGAACAGCGGGCACAGATGGACGTTGCGGGATTGCTGCAGCTCTACCGCCGCGAAAGCGGAAAAGAGCTGGATAACGACCGGATGCTGCTGACCGGCGAATAAAGCGGGCCGTGGCAGCGCTGTGATTTCATGCTGGCGAGACAGCATACCGGCCCCGATTACCATGATCGGCGGCATAACAAACAGCGTTATTTCTTTATTCGATGGCCGATCAAAATCGGCCAATCGAATAAAGATCACCAACTAAAAAACAGATGCGCGGTTGGTCAATACAGCGCATCTGTTTTTATATATACGTATATACGGTTTGAAAAGACAAAAAAGCTCTGGGACGCTCGTTATTTTCACTAATGAACAGCCTATATTTTTGTATAATGATACAAAACCATTGCATCTTGTAAAAAGATGTCGCACGAGGCGGCGATTCGTCGAAGATTTCCATCTACAATAATATCCACAATATTCTATAAAAAGGTGGAAAATATGGATTACATGTGTATGATCGGAAACAACCTGCGACGCATCAGAAAAGAAAAAAGCTTTCAATTTTTACGGTTTCGTTAGAGCTGCAAATGAGCCATCATCATCTCGGAGACATTGAACGCGGGCAGACCAACCCCCAAATTAAAACGCTGGCGCGTCTGACTGACTATTACGGCATCCATATGAAAGAACTGTTTGAATAAGGCTTGGTTTTAAGCCACAACGGCGACGGCCCGGGGCGGCGACTGCAATATCATCTGCACAGCGTCTGGTTTACGCAGGTCATGCGCTGCACCCACGGACGCCGGCAAAATGCACAGCGCCCTCCCTAAAATGCGCAGCCGACAAAACAGCAAGTCAGCGGGACGCAAAATACACAGCGGCAGCGGCGATGGTCTGTCTGGTCTCTGCAAAAATCCGGTTAAATTCCGACAGCGGCAGCGGCGTGTTGACATTGCCGGTTTCGATGGTTACGTTGGGAATCCCCCGGGAAATCACATGATCCGCAAAGCTGCCCATAAACGGCACCCCGTCTGCCCCCAGAATCCTGTAACCGGTCAGATCGCGCATCAGCCGCACATAATTGTAACACAACGTTCGGTAACTGCCGGTCTGGTCGCATTCCCAATACAGCATACTGCCATAGGAGTGAAACGACAACGTCCCCTGCAGGCCGGGCAATGACGATACCAGCCCAATGATGCTTTGGGTCTCCGGTTCGCTTTCCGGCTGCGGTCCCTGGTATTTTTCATGTCCCGGCGCCGTATGATTTGACTGCACGCCAAAGCCTTTTGCAAAGTTCCGGTTTAAATCGACCCCATTGGCATTCGATTTCCATTTACGCAGATATTCGGAAAACGACATCTCATCCTGGTCGATCGTCGTATCCTGCTGATAAATCTGCCGCACCTGCTGGCGCAGCGCTTCACTGCGCAGGCCGTTTAGGCCCGACTGGCTGATCGACGCACCGTCGGGATTCAGCATCGGCACAATGTATATCGCCGTATCTTCAAAAATATCCGCGTAGCGCACGCCATCATAAAAGCCGGTATCATAATAATACAGATAATATTCCAGCAGCTTCATCGTCAGCATGGTGTTCATATATTCCCGGCCGTGGATGGTAGACTGAACCAGAATACTCCGCTGGGCGGCGCTGCTGCCCAGACGGACACAGTATAGCTCCCGCCCGTCTACACTGGTGCCGAATACCGACAGCGACAGCCGGTCCGGATACCGGCTGCACAGCGTTTGCAGATCCGCCCGCATCTGTTCGTAGGTATATTTTTCTGTATAGGTCGGCACTATCTGCAACGCGGACAGCGAATAAGAAAAATCCGGCGCCTTTGTAGTCGGAGGCACTGTCGAAGGCGGCTGGGTCGCCGGCACTGCGGTTGACGGCTGAGTCGTTATAGGCGATGTAGTCGTTGTTTGCGCCAGGCAATTCGTCTCCGGCTGCGCCGCAGATACCGGCGCAGCTACCGGCACATGATCCTGACGCACCGATGCAGGGTAATACAGCACCGCAACGCAGACAATACAACAGCAAACCGCGATGCTGCAACAGCAAAGCACCCGTTTTAAAACATTGCCACCGAACATTTGAACGCTCCTGTCTTTGATTTTATTTCCAACGGGTCTGAACGGCGCGGTCGGCATATGACCGGCGAAATCCACCCGCATCCGCGCAACCGGCGGCAATCGCGCGTCAACCCACAGACCGCCGCCTGTTTTGAATCATCTTCGATAACTTTGGTGTCCCAACAATCAGTCCGGCTGCCTGTATCGAAACGCCCGCTGCCGGCGCCGTCTGTAAAAAGACCGGCTTCGGGCGCGTAATACCCAAAGCCGGACCAACACCTCTAACGGTTTTAAATGCCCGCCGAATAGTTGGGAGATTCTTTTGTGATGCTGATATCGTGGGGATGGCTCTCCCGCAGGCCTGCGTTGGTAATCCGCATAAACCGGGCGTTTTGCTGCAGCGCGTCAATGGTTTTACAGCCGCAGTAGCCCATGCCCGACCGGATACCGCCGATCATCTGGAACACCGTTTCCGACAGCGCGCCCTTATAAGGCACACGGCCCTCAACCCCTTCGGGAACCAGCTTTTTAGAGTCTTCCTGGAAATAACGGTCTTTGCTGCCCAGATTCATCGACGCGATCGAACCCATGCCGCGATATACCTTAAACGACCGGCCCTGATATATCTCTTTCTCACCCGGCGATTCTTCGCAACCGGCGAACAGCGAACCGATCATCACCGCGTTGGCGCCCGCCGCCAGCGCCTTGACAATATCGCCGGAATATTTAATACCGCCGTCGGCAATCACCGGCACACCGTATTTTGCAGCCACACAGGCCACGTCGTAAATCGCAGTAATCTGCGGTACGCCGATGCCCGCGATAATCCGCGTCGTGCAGATCGAGCCCGGGCCGATACCAACCTTGAGCGTATCCGCGCCGGCGGCGATCAGCGCCTGCGCCGCCTCGGGCGTCGCGATATTGCCCGCGATCAGCGTCGTATCAGGAAACGCCTGCTTGATCTGTTTGACCGCCTCCAGAATATTTTTGCTGTGGCCATGCGCTGAATCCAACGCCAATACGTCTACCTGCGCGGCTACCAGCGCCGCGGCACGGTCCATCAAATCCTTGGTCACGCCGATCGCAGCGCCGCACAGCAGCCGGCCCTCTTTATCCCGCGCGGAATTGGGAAACCGGACCGCCTTTTCAATATCTTTGATGGTGATCAGCCCTTTAAGCTCAAACTGATCATCTACAATGGGCAGCTTTTCAATCTTATGCTGCCGCAGAATTTCCTGCGCCTGCTCCAGCGTGGTGCCCACCGGCGCGGTCACCAGGTTTTCCTTGGTCATGACCTCTTTGATCTTGACATTGTAATCGGTCATAAACCGCAGGTC
>CALWVC010000096.1 GCA_944384865.1 uncultured Clostridia bacterium | reverse complement strand
AGTACGATATCGGCAGACGGCGCGGACTGTTGCACGTGTGCTTTACGAGCTCTTTTCAGCGGCATATGACGATTGCTGCGCGCCGCCGCAAACGGCGGTAAAACCGGCGGTGCAGCCGCCGGGACTGTTTATATAGACGGATATATCCGGGTGAAATACATGACAAAACGAATTCGAAACGGACTGATCGCGGCCGGTGCGCTGGCGTTGGCGGCCGGCGTTGCCGCGGCTGTGTGGCTGTGTCTGCCGGCAGGACGGTATCAGACGGTGGCGCGTATCGGCGCTTTGGATATTTGCCGGCAGGAACTGGAGGATCAGATGCGCCGGGACCGGGCGACAATCATCAACGAGTTTCAATCCGCCTATGGCGCAGATACCGGAAACGAAAAGTTTTGGCAAACTGAATACGACGGGCGCACGCCGATGGATGCGCTGCGGGATACCGCGATGCAACATGTCAGGCTGTATAAAATGCAGCAACAGCTGGCCATTGACTATGGAATATTGCAGGATGCCTCTGACGCCTCTTATGAGGCCTTTGAGCAGGCTTTAGAACTGGAAAATCAAAATCGGGCGGAACAAATCCAAGCCGGTGAAGCGGTATATGGCGCGGCGGAGTTTACAACAGATACCTATTATGATTACCGGCTGAGCAACTTGCAGATTGCGCTGCGTCAAAAGCTGTCTGCATCGGGGCAGCCGCTGGACGCAGATGAGGCTACGCTGCGGGCGTTTTACGAACAGAAAAAGGAAACAGATTATAAAAAGGTGCAAAACGCCCGGCTGCGGCTGTATACCGTCTCCTTTGACGACAGCGGCCTGACCGAGCAGCAGGCAGGCGAATGGGCCGATCGGCTTCGCGCGCTGCTGTTGGCCGGGGCAGACAACCCGGCACAGGGCATCGGATCTCTAACCGTCACCGAACTGACTTTAAATGAAGATACCGCGGCCAGCGCGTCTAAGACCGACCCGATTGTTTACACGCAGGCGCTGCAATTACAGCCCGGCGAATATTCCGAAATCTTTCAAAACAGAGCGGCATTTTGTATTTTATATTGTGAAACCGCTGAAGCCGGCGGCTACCAGAGCTATGACGAGGTGGCCGACGCGGTGCGCAGCCTGTATATCCGGGAGCAATATCCGGCTTATATAGAAAAGCTGAACAACAGCGCCGACTTTTCCACGTTGCCCGTTTATGAGCGGGTATCCATCTGATCCTGTAGAAGGCCGATTTTGCTATTGGAGTGATCACCATGAAAAAAGCCCTTGCAATATTAACGGTGCTGGCGCTGCTGTGCTGCCTGCCAATCCCTGTCGCGCTGGCGGGCGACGATACGCCGTCTTACAGCGGAACCGTTTATTATGTGGATTCGCAGGCCGGCGACGATGCAAACGCCGGCACTTCTGAAAACGCGCCGTGGCAGACGCTGCAAAAGGTCAGCGCCACGACTTTTGCGCCCGGCGACGCGGTGCTGCTCAAGCGCGGCGGCGTATGGGACGGCGGCGTCACCCTCAGGGGCGCCGGCACGATCACGGATTATATCACGCTGGGCGCTTATGGAACCGGGGATATGCCGTTGCTGAGCGGCGGCGGTGTCGACGCTGTCGTCAAGCTTTATAACGCCTCCTACTGGGTGGTGGAAAATCTTGAAATCACCAACACCGCCGAAACCGAAGCCCAGCGCTATGGCATCCAGGTCACGGCCTCGGTGAACAAAACCACCTATCACGGCTTTATCATTCGTAACAACAGCATCCATGATATCACCAGCTTTCGCACAAACACCAGCGGCGAGGGCGCGGGCATACAGACGCTGGGCGCCGGCTGGTATACCGGGTTTTCAGATATCCTGATCGAAAACAATCAGATTTATAACGTGGGCGGCAACGGCATGACCATCAACGGCGGCTGGCGCGCCGACCCGGAACACGGCGGCAAAAACGTGATTATCCGCCGCAATTATCTGTATAATATCGGCTGCGACGGCATTCTGGTGCAGGAATGCCAGGGCCCGCTGACCGAATACAACGTGGTGCATACTTCCCACAACCGCAGTGTCGCGGCAGAGGTTGCGATCTGGCCCTTTGACTGTACCGACGCGGTTTTCCAGTTTAACGAGGCGTATAACACGCTGACCCGCAACGACGGCCAGGGCTTTGACTGCGACTATATGAGCAGCGGCACGGTGTTTCAGTATAACTATGGCCACGACAACGAGGGCGGCTTTATGCTGATCTGCACCGAAGAAACCAACTGGGACGGTTCGCTGCCAGCTTTCAACGACGGTTCGATTGTCCGGTATAATATCGGGCAGAACAACGGCGGCGCGCAGTTTACGCTGGTGGGGAACATCACCAATACCCAGATTTACAACAATACGCTGTATACCCGGTGGGGGCTGGACGCGCGGGTGATCTCGGTGTATACCAAATATGAGGGGTATCCTGACAACACCCGGTTTTACAACAATCTGTTTTATGATTTCAGCAGTCCCAGCGACGGCCAGAAATACAGCTTCCAGAGCCGCAACACCGCGCATGACGGTTTCTGCACCAATACCGTGTGGGAAAACAATCTGGTATACGGGACCTCTGCCAATCAGGCGCCCACCGCGCCGGACACGGTAGAAGACGGCCAGACGCCGGTGATCGCGGCGGCTTCAGGCAATATTGTCGCTGACCCAAGGCTCAAGGCGCCGGGCGGGGCCGGCATTGGCTTTGAGAGCTGTGATGCCTATTATTTATACGACGATTCGCCGGCGCTGAACGCCGGTAAAGTTCTGCATGACAACGGCGAGCGGGACTTTTTCGGCAACCCGGTGTCTGCTGTAGGGCCGGCCAATATCGGCGCATACAACGGCGCCGGCGTACCCGATCAAAGCGAACCGGTTTATTATGACAACAATTATGTGCAGGCGGTCGACTGGGAAAACAACGTCGCCGGCAGCACCAACGGCAGGCTGTGGTATGTGGGCTATTGCTATTCGCTGGTGCAATTACAGTCTGACCTGGCGGGACTGTCTCCGGGAACCGGCAGCACCACCGGCGTACGGCTGTCAAACAACCGCGCGTCTGCCGGCAACTGTACTGCGGCGCTGAGCCTCGGCTATCTGCCGGAACGCCACCGGTCTACCGGCATGCGGTTCTGGATGTCCGGCGACGGCACTGCCCGCAGCGGTTATCTGGAGTTTACCACCGCATCGGCTAAATATAAGCTGAATGTTCAGATTCCTGCCGAAGGCGGCTGGATTGAGGCAGACTGGAACGGCCGGTTTTATAACAACACCGTCTGGAAATATGAAACCGTCACCCCACAAATCATGCGCACCGCATCTTCGGTCACGATTGCAGTAAACAGCCTGCCCGCGGGCGAAGGGATCTATATCGACGATATTCAATGGAAGGTCGACCGTATCGATACGCCGGACGAGACAACCTCCGGCAGCGGTTCTGCAACCACCGGTGATTCTTCCACAACAACAACGACCACCGCCGCTGCATCTACTACAACCACCGCGCCCACCCAGGCCCCAACCACCGCGCCGGCGCCGGAACCGGGCGATTCGGTTTATGTCCGCACGGCGGTCGACTTTGACGCCGCAGACGGTGCGGCGTCTACCGACGGCGGACCGGCCACTGTCCTGTCAAAGGTTGCGGCCGCCGATCTACAGGCGGATTACGCGGGCTTCGGCACTGTTTTGAAAGCCCAGACCGGCAACTGGAGTCAGTTTAAAATACAACTGCCGGAAAACTGGAAAACCGGTGATCCCACAGCGCTGCGCTTTACCGCCTGGGCAGATACAGCCACCACCGGTTACGCTTTGATCGGCGGGCAGGCAGTTCCAGGCAGCCTGCGCATCCAGACTGCGCCGACCACTTATACCGTGACGTTTGACGACAGGCTTGCCGCCATGTCTACCCGCTATTTCAGTCTGAAAACCTCGTCGGCTTCTACCGTTTATATGGATAATATTCAGCTGATCTACGACGATGAAACCGCCATGAAGGCCGGCGTGGGGGATGATACCGCCAATCTGACCCTGGCCAACGGCGACCAGAGCGCGCTGCCGGTCTCTGACGGGGTTGTCACGCTGCCGTTGACAGAGCCGACTGCGCCGCTGAAAACCCTGACAGGCTGGATGGTAGACGGCAAACTGTATCCCGCGGGGGCCATTGTCGCGGCAACCGCCGATACGGTTATCCGCGCGGCGGTATTGACCTTTGAAATGGCTGACGGCGCAAGCATCCGGCTGAATATTGAAAAACCCGGTCTGCGGTTTCAGACCTCTGTTTCTACCGGGGAATATAACGCTTTGGCGAATGCGGCGCAACAGATTGAACAGGGGACGCTGCTCATTGCCGCGGACAACGCCGTCGGCGCACTTACGCTGGACACCCCCTTTGCCGTAAAGCTGGTGGATCTGGATAATGGGTTTTACGCGCCGGATTCCAACGAGATTACCAGCTGCTATTACGGTTCGGTAGTCGGCATCGGCAGCGAAAACTTTACGTCGGATATCTGTGCCAGAGGCTATCTGACCGTTACCTATGCCGACAACAGCACGGCGACCTTTTATACCGTGGTCACGGCGACTCGCAACATCCGGCAGACAGCCGACAACATTAAAAATGCCGGCGACGGTTATTACGACGGGCTGAGCAGTGAAAAGCAGGCCATCATCGACCAGTTTGCAACGCCGGCGCAGACCGCCGCGTAAATACCGACAGAAAGGATGTATGAAGGCATGAAACCCTATGAACGGCCGGATGTAGAGATCCTGCGGGTGCAGGACATAATAACCGCCTCTGAAGGGCATATTCCCGGGGATGATCTTGTAGACGCAGGAGAAATTTTTCCGTAAACAGCGCTTTGCCCATGAACCATTCTAAAATAAGATGCTATAATTACAGGAGCCGGACGCAATGCGTCCGGCTCCTGTAATTTAAAAAAGAATCGGTTTTGATACCTTTGCACCATACCTTTTTACAACGTGCAGGCAGTGCCGCCTGTGTCAAAAGTACACGGGTTCTTGCCGCACACCCTTTTGTGCTCAGCCCATCACCACAACGACCTGGTGCGTCTTTGCGTCGCCGGCCACCGGCAACACGTTGCCGTCCAGCGTCTGCCCGTCCAACGTGACGGATTTCACACCCTTCATCACGCCGTCGGGATTGCGCACCGTGATCTCATAGGTATCGCCACGGAACTTTCTCGTTACGGTAAAACCGTCCCACTCGGCGGGAATGCACGGATCGATCTTCAGCCCGTCAAACTGCGGCTGCACCCCCAAAATATACTGGGTGACCGAATACAGCGTCCAGGAGGAGGTGCCGGTCAGCCAGGAGTTTTTCGCTTCACCCTGATGCGCAGCGTCTTTGCTGGCGATCATCTGCGCATACACATACGGCTCCATCCGGTGTAATTCGGAAATCTCTTCGGTATAGGCCGGGCAGATCTTCTTATAAGTTTCATAAGCCCGGTCGCCGCGGCCAAGCTTGGTTTCAGCGATGGTGATCCACGGGTTGTTGTGACAGAAGATGCCGCCGTTTTCCTTATAAGACGGCGGATAAGAGGTTACTTCACCCAGCTCCACATGGTATTCCTTATAGGTTGGATCCAGCAGCGAAATGCCATATGGCGTTTCCAGCCGGTCGCGCACCGCATTCAGCGCTTTTTCGGCCAGTCCCTCTTTCACGCCGA
>CALWVC010000095.1 GCA_944384865.1 uncultured Clostridia bacterium | reverse complement strand
GGTTGTTCAGAAATTTGCATTCCCGCGTTTATTCCCTAAGTTCATATATCTCTCAAATATTATTGTTCTTTTTTAGATATCCATAAAAGAGCATATGCTATACTTGGCAGATCTGCCCGCTCAAATATGCACATGCCCCGGCGGCATACTGTTTTCCTTTTCCTTCGCATAAATCTCAAATATGTTTCGGATATCTTTTTCCATCTGATCATATAACCAATATTTCAAGAGAAAAAGAATGTTCCTTTACTGGGGCCTGAATCCCCTACGCATATCGGACGGCTTTTCCCGCGGCAATACAGCATGCTAAAGCATCATGAAAAAGAAACGGCAGACAGAATATATCCGCCTGCCGCTCTGGCTGTTTTTATTTGCACACTTTATTTGTGGTCTGCCGGAGGCTGATGATGGCACATACCGGCAGACGCACAATGCGTACAGCCTCCTGCGCAGTTGCTTTTGCCGCTCTTTTTGTCTTTGCGCAGTTTGACGATAATCAGCACAACTACTGCTGCAAGCACCAGACCAACAATCATCGTTGCCAGATTTTCCGCCAGAAACGCCAGCATATTCATCCCTCCTTCAGTATTTTATACGCGCACCCTGGTTTTTAAAACCTTGCTCTCTTTATATGGTCTGAACAACAGATACAGCAGCAGCGCTACTACGATAAACGCTATAACCGTAAACACACCGAAATTGCCGGTAAACAGGCTGCCGATCTGATAGACGCACATAGCGATGGCATAAGCAAACACGGTCTGATACCCGATGGCGAAACAGGTCCACTTCGCGTTGTTCATCTCCCGTTTGATTGCGCCCATCGCCGCAAAGCACGGTGCGCACAGCAGATTAAAGATCAAAAAGCTGTATCCGCTGATCGCGGTAAACGTTGAAGCCAATGTACCATATACCGAACCGCTTCCGCCATACAGAATACCCAGCGTACCGACAATGTTCTCTTTTGCCACCAGACCGGTAACGGCTGCCACCGTCGCCTGCCAGTTCCCCCAGCCAAGCGGTGCAAAGATCCACGAAATCGCGTTGCCGATCGCAGCGAGAATGCTGTTGTCAATCTGATCCTCGGTCAACATGGTGAAGCTGCCGTCAACAAATCCAAAATAGGTGGCAAACCAGATGACAATGGTAGAAAGCAGAATAATGGTTCCGGCCTTTTTGATGAACGACCAGCCGCGCTCCCACATGCTGCGCAGGATATTGCCCACCGTCGGCCAGTGGTATGCCGGCAGCTCCATAACAAACGGCGCCGGATCTCCGGAAAACATCCTGGTTTTCTTTAAGATAATACCCGACAGAATGATCGCAGCCATACCCAGGAAATAAGCCGAAGGCGCAACCCACGCGGCGCCACCGAAAACAGCGCCCGCAATCATCGCGATGAACGGCAGCTTCGCCCCGCAGGGTATAAACGTCGTCGTCATAACAGTCATACGGCGGTCGCGCTCATTTTCAATGGTTCTCGACGCCATGATACCGGGAATACCGCAGCCGGTACCAATCAGAATCGGGATAAAGGATTTGCCCGACAGCCCGAATTTCCGGAAAATACGATCCATGATAAAGGCGATACGGGCCATATAACCGCAGGACTCCAAAAACGCCAGGAAGATAAATAACACCAGAATCTGCGGCACAAATCCGAGCACCGCGCCCACGCCGGCAATGATACCGTCTAAGATCAACCCCTGCAGCCAGTCTGCGCAGCCAACGGCGTTCAGGCCGTCTTCGGCCAACACCGGCACACCGGGCACCCAGACGCCGTAATCGGCGGGATCCGGCGCCGTGCAGTCATATGCGTCATAAACCTCAACGGCAGCCATCAGATCAGCGCCTGTAGAAGCGACCTGTTCATCCGCCAGGGTTTCTTCGTCCACAACCGTATAAGTTACCTCGTCGGCCGCAGCAAACTGTGCGGCAAATTCACGCAGCGCCGTTTTCGCGGCAGCGGCATCGAATGTTTCCGACTCCGTATCCAACGCCGCTTCTACCGCTGCGGTATCCATGTCCTGTTCGCCGGCATAGGAAAGAAAGCCGTTGACAACCTGCTGCGCCTGGCCAAACTCGTCGGCAACCTCGGTATAAGCGCCGCTGCCGATTCCAAACAGATGCCAGCCGTCGCCAAACACACCGTCGTTTGCCCAGTCGGTCGCCCATGTACCGACTGTCGTCACAGAGATATAATAAACGATAAACATAACCACCGCAAAAATTGGCAGCGCGGCGAACCGGTTGGTCACAACCTTATCAATCTGATCTGAAACAGTGCCGCCGCCCTGGCTCTTCTTATGATAACAGCTTTTAATGATCGATGCAATATATGTGTACCGTTCGTTTGTAATAATAGATTCCGCATCGTCGTCCAGATCAGCCTCCGCCGCCTGTACGAGCTGTTCTACATCCGGTACATGTTCAAGGGTTTGCGCAATTTTATCATCTTTTTCAAAAAGCTTAATCGCATAAAACCGTTTCTGCGCATCAGACACGCCCTGCAGTTGCTCTTCGATTTGCGTGAGCGCCTGCTCTACCCGATCGCCGAACGTATGCACCGGTGCGGACGATTGTTTCCCGGCCGCCTGTACCGCTTTTTCTGCGGCCTCTTTGACCCCGGTGCCCTTTAAAGCGGAAATCTCAACGACTTCACAACCCATGGCCTTGCGCAATCCGTCAATATTGATGCGGTCGCCGCTTTTTGCGACCACATCCATCATATTGACAGCCATAACCACCGGAATCCCCAACTCCATCAGCTGTGTCGTTAAATACAGGTTCCGCTCAATATTTGTACCGTCTACAATATTGAGAATTGCGTCGGGCCGGGTCTGTAGCAGATAATTTCGCGCCACAACCTCCTCCAGCGTATATGGAGACAGCGAATAAATACCGGGCAGGTCGGTGATGGTCACATCTTTGTGCCCTTTGAGTTTTCCCTCCTTTTTTTCCACCGTTACGCCCGGCCAGTTTCCGACAAACTGATTCGCGCCGGTCAGCGCGTTGAACAGGGTGGTCTTGCCGCTGTTGGGATTGCCCGCCAGCGCAATTGTAATAGACATTCCATTCTCCTCCTTTATAAAATCTGATGCAGTATAAACTGCGGGATACAACAGAAACCACAGGATCAAATATAAGATGCAATCTGTAGTTAGCGCAACCTAACTAATTGCCATCTAAATGCGCTGCGACTGCAAAACATCTGCGGTTATTCCACCTCAATCATCGCAGCATCGGCCTTGCGCAGCGATAATTCATAGCCCCGCACCGTGACTTCTACCGGATCGCCCAGCGGCGCGACCTTTCGGACAAACACCTGCACGCCCTTGGTAATGCCCATATCCATGATCCGGCGCTTTACCGCACCTTCACCGATGATCCGGGTCACCCGCACCGTGCGGCCGCAGGCCGCGTCCTTCAATGTACTCATATCTATGCTCCTTTCGATTATGAAATCCCCATTCTACCAATATTGCTTCACCGTACAGACTTTCATTTTTCGTCTTTAAAACGGACAAACATGTTTATGAAAGCCTATACAATGCATACAACAGCGCATAACCGCGCCCGTGGGCGGTGAACGCTTTAACAAAAGACAAAACGCCGCACATGCTTTGACAAAATAAAGGTACAACGAATCATCCTGCCGCCGACAGGCTGGTCATACCAGAATTTTAGACGCCATTTCCCGGCTGATCGCCACTCTGGAATCTTTGATATGCACAATCACATTGCCGCCCATCTGCGAAACCACCGTCACATCCGCGCCGGCCACAAACCCAAGAGTTTCGAGAAACCGGCGAATTTCAGGCTTGCCGCCTATTTTTTTAACCGAATTGGCCGCGCCCTCCTTGGCAAGCGTTAAAGGCATCATGCTTCACCATCCTTATCACAGAATAACGGCCTGAACCTGCCCTGTCCGGTTCACGCACGCTGTCACGTGTCCCTGCCCAAGCCGGTAGTTTTTAAAGTTAGCATCTTCTAACCACATGATTTGTTAGCATAAACTAACCCGTTTGTCAAGAACTTTGGTAAAATTTTTGACAGGCAAATTTTAAATTGTTTCACACAGCACAAACCATCCATAGACCTACCATGATCCGCCCCGAACGATTCTGCCGTTTCAATACTGCGGAGAAATGACAAGCTTTTTACTTTTCCCGGTTTACAAAACCACGCAACAGAACGACAGATAAAAATGCCTTGCTCTGATCCGACTAGCCCCCGACGTCGTAGTATTATGATCCACAGACGCTTCATGAAAGCATTTTAAATATCTTTGCCCGCCGTTGCCGCCGCCCGCATAACGCAAAACCCGCTTTGGCACACAGCTTTTTGCCGGCCCGCAGCAACCCGTCAGACAAACGGTTAAATTCTTTAAATTTTTTCATAAAAGTCACTATATGTTCTGGACAATGTATCACATTGTTTGCTAAAATATAACTGGAATAAATTAAAAGAAGGTGATTCATTTCGTGGAAAAGAACGGTTATATCAAAGGATCTGGCTTATTTAAGATCGCATCTGGCAGATTCTGAACTTTATCCGCTTTAAGTCTTGACAATTGATGCAACAACCTGTATACTAAGATCAGGAAATATATGTGATGCATTTTAAGGGAGGTATCGTTATGAAGCATATCAAAAAATGGTTGGCGGTCATACTGACCGGCGCGCTGACTGTTGCGTGTGCCGCGCTGCCGGCGGCGGCGGAGCAGACCGGCGAACCGGAAACCACCGGCGAATATGGTTCCGGTTATTGGCTGGGGGGATACACAGCGCTTGAAAATGAAGCGGGCCAGCCGGTGTTTCTGTATAAAGACAACGGCGACCATGTCATGATCGTCGCCTGTCTGGATACGGATGCGGATCAGGCTGAAATTGTGATTCCGCCGACAATCAACGACAAGCCGGTTGTTTTAAACAACGGCGCGCTGGACGGTACGAATGCATGGGTCTATATACAGGCGGACGGACAGGAGATTGCCTATGGCACGGCCGAGCCGAAAAGTTTGACGTTTTCCGAGGGAACTACTGCGGTCTCCGGCGGCTTTATGTGTTGGACAGTGGAGCAGGTCAATCTGCCATCCAGTGCAAAAGCGATCAGCGACGGGGCGTTTTCCAACTGCATCAACCTGTCAAAAATTCAGTTGCCTGATGGTGTGGAATTCATCGGCGCCAACGCCTTTGAACGTTGTCTTGCGCTGGAGACGCTGACTATCCCTGCATCGGTGCAGACGGTCAGCGCAGACGCCTGCGCTTATGGCAGCGCCTGGGTAAAATATATGGGCGCCGACACGGTCATTGAGGATACAATCAAGGCCCAAACGGTTTATGGCTATAAAAATTCCACCGCCGAGACTGCGGCTGCGGCGCAGGATGTGCGCTTTGTTGCGTTGGGCGACGCCAACGATGACGGATATGTCAATAACAAAGATTTTGCCCGCTGCAAGGCGTATCTGGCCGATGATCTCACCGAAACAGAGACCGTCGCGGCGGATATCACCGGCGATGATCTTGTCAATAATAAAGATCTGGCCCGGTTGAAAGCTTATCTTGCAGATCCGGTGTAATCGTGCTATAATATATTATAAGGGCGGTTACGATTCACAGCGCATCCACACTTGACGGAAGCCTTTAGCAGCAGGTTTGCCCGCTGTTAAAACCAACTTAAAGGTGCGCGATTACCATATTATAAGGGCAATATGGTATCATAA
>CALWVC010000094.1 GCA_944384865.1 uncultured Clostridia bacterium | reverse complement strand
ATTCCTCCTTTTTGCAGCGGGCGTATGACCAGATTCTCCATGATGCGGCGGCGCAGGGCTTAAAGCTGGTGCTGGCCATTGATCGGGCCGGCGTGGTGGGAGAAGACGGCAAAACCCATCAGGGCGTATTTGACGTGGCGTTTTTAAACAGTATTCCCGGGGTCACGGTCTATGCGCCGGTGACCTTTGGCGAATTGGATTATTTTCTGCATCAGGCGTTCTATCGTGCGCCGGGCGTGGCGGCGGTGCGCTATCCCCGGGGTACGCAGGCGCCGGTGCCGGCGGAATATTCGGATTGTCATCAGCCCTGGAGGCTGTTGGGTGAACATACGGCTAAAGCGGCAATTGTGACCTATGGGCGCACCATATCTGCGGCATTGCAGGCGGCGACGCTGTTGCAACAGCAGGGGATCCATGTGCGGCTGTTACAGCTGTGCCAGATCCGGCCGGTGGAGGTTGCGGCGGCTGCTGCGGTAGCTGATTGTGAGCAGGTGTTCTTTTTCGAAGAGGGGATGCGTATCGGCGGTGTCGCCGAGCATTTTGAAGTGTTGTGCCGGGCGCAGGGATTTAACGGTCGGTTTTTGATTACGGCGGTTGAAGAACAGTTTTTGCCCCATGCGACAACGGCTGAAACGTTACAGGCAATCGGGCTGGATCGCGATTCGATCTGCCGGAAAATCAAGGAGGCGTTGGCGTGTCAGTAAGGCTGGACCGTTATTTGTTTGAGCAGGGACTGGCGCCTTCCGGGCAGCAGGCCCGGGCGTTGATCATGGCCGGGGCGGTGTTTGTAGACAATCAGAAGGCGGATAAAGCGGGCATGCCGGTGAAAGACGGGCAGCGTGTAGAAGTGCGGGGCGGCGGGCTGCCCTATGTCAGCCGCGGCGGCCTGAAGCTGGAAAAGGCGATGCAAAGCTTTGACATTACGCTGCAGGAAAGCGTCTGCGCCGATATTGGCGCGTCTACCGGCGGATTTACCGATTGTATGCTGCAAAACGGCGCCCGCCGGGTTTATGCGGTAGACGTGGGATATGGACAGCTGGCCTGGAAACTGCGCACCGATCCGCGGGTGGTCAATCTGGAGCGTACCAATTTTCGTTATGTGACCACACAGCAAATTCCTGAACCGCTGGATTTTGCGTCGGTAGACGTATCGTTTATTTCGCTGACGCTGATTCTGCCGGTTTTAAGCGGATTGATGCGACCGGGCGGGCAGGCGGTCTGTCTGATCAAGCCGCAGTTTGAAGCAGGCCGGGAACATGTGGGAAAAAAAGGCGTGGTGCGCGATGCGCAGGTGCATACAGATGTAATATGCAAGATGGTAGATTTCGCGCTTGAGACCGGCTGGTCGGTGCGGGGGTTGGATTATTCGCCGGTTAAAGGCCCGCAGGGCAACATTGAATATCTGATCTGGCTGTGTTGGGATGGTCACAAGCAAAATACGGCGGCGATTTCGGCGGGGGAGCTGACAGAACGTTCCCATGCGGCGCTGGACTGAACGGAGGGTGCCGATGAAAGCGGCAGTTATATTAAACAGAGAAGGGGTGCCGGCGGAAGTGGTCCGGCAGTTGTGTGACACGCTGGAGCGGCTGGACATTTTGCCCTGTTTTGATCAGCAGGCGCCGGTGTCCGATCGGTATGTGCGCCGGCCGGTGCAGGAGCTGCTTGAAGGCTGTGATGTAGTATTGGCGCTGGGCGGTGACGGCACGATTTTGCACGCCGCCAAGGCTGCGGCGCAGCAGGACAAAAAGGTGTTGGGCATTAACTGCGGCCGGCTTGGGTTTACCGCCGGGCTGGAAGCCGATGAGCTGGAGCTGTTGTCGGCGCTACGCAGCGGCGGGTATACAATTGACCGGCGGATGCTGCTGGAAGTGGTCGTGTCCGGCAGCCGGGATGACGCCAGCTATTTATGTGTCAATGACGCGGTGATATCCAAGGGTGCGCTGTCCAGAATGATCGATATCACCGCCCGGTTCGATGCGGATACGGTGATGCAGTATCGGTCAGACGGGCTGATCGTCGCGACCCCTACCGGGTCTACGGCTTATTCGCTGTCGGCAGGCGGTCCGGTGATGGATCCGTCCATTAACAGCATTCTGGTAACGCCAATCTGTACCCATTCCTTTTTCAATCGTCCGATGGTGCTGAATCCCGAATCCAGCGTTTGCGTTACGGTGCAGGAGCGGGGCGATACCGAAGCCTACCTGACGATTGACGGCGAGCGGGCAATCCGGCTGCATGGCAGTATGTCGGTGACCATTCGCAGAGAACAGGTCAAAACGGCTAACTTGATCAAGATCAAAAATGATGGGTTTTTACAGATTTTACATACGAAACTGGTGGAAAGAGGGCGTGAAGGCAAATGAAAAAACGCAGACTGCAGGCGATTTTGACCCTGATTAAAGAACATGCGGTTTCCACACAGGAGGAGCTGTTGGAGCTGTTGCAGCGCGACGGCTTTGACGTGACCCAGGCCACCGTTTCCAGAGATATTAAAGAGCTGCGCCTGATCAAAACGACGGACGCATCCGGCGTTTACCGCTATAAGCAGCTGGAGGACGGACAGGCGGCTGCCCCGAAATTCGCAGGTATTTTCGCCGACAGCGTGATATCGGTGGTTAGCGCAGTCAATGATGTGGTGGTTCGTTGTTACGCCGGGATGGCCAACGCCGCCTGCGCCGCCATCGACAGCATGGAGTTTCCGGAAGTGGTCGGCACATTGGCCGGGGACGATACCATTTTTATTATTGCAAAAAGCGAACAGGCCGCAAAATCACTGGTGCGCAAGCTGGAGCAGATGCAATAACCTGAAAAACAGGCATCAACGGGAGGCGCGGGGTATGCTGCAACAGTTACATATTGAAAATATTGCGGTGATTGCCCGGGCAGACGTGACCTTTGACCGGGGCTTTTGCGTATTGACCGGTGAGACCGGCGCAGGCAAATCCATTTTGATTGATTCGATCAATGCGGTTTTGGGCGAGCGCACCTCGCGGGAGCTGATTCGAACCGGCTGCGACAGAGGGTCGGTGACCGCGGTGTTTACCGGTCTGTCACAGCAGTGTGTGGACAAACTCAAAGAGCTGCTGCTGCCGGTAGAGGATGAGTTGGTGATTACCCGGGTGCTGACGCCTTCAAAATCCGCAGGGCAGATCAACGGTGTACCGGCCACAGCGTCGATGATCCGTCAGTTGGCGCCGTATCTGGTGAATATCCACGGGCAGCACGATTCGCAGGCGCTGCTGGATGCGGACAAGCATTATATTTATATCGACGCGCTGGCAAAAAACAGCGCGCTGCTGGCAGAATATCAGGCGGCGTTCAGTGAAATGCAGACGGTTCGCCGACAGGTCAAAACGCTGAGCGAGACGATGGAGGAGCGGATTCGGCGGCGTGAATTGCTGCAATTTCAGGTGCAGGAGTTATCGGCGGCTCAGATTCGCCCCGGCGAGCAGGCCGCGCTGCAGCGCCGCAGAACAGAGATTTTATCGGCGCAGCAGATTGCAGACGGCTTGCACGCGGCGCTGGCGGCGCTGGCAGGCGCCGATGATGAGCATGGCGGCGCGCTGGAGCTGTGCGGCGCGGCAGCGGCGCAGCTGGAGCAGATCGCGCCGGTTTCGCAGGTCGCGTCATCGCTGCGGAACATGTTGGGAGATGCCGCCGACCGAATGGAGGAGGTTAAAGACGGCCTGCAGCAGGCGCTGGATTCTGCGGGATTTGACCCCGGCGAGCTGAAACAGATCGAAGAACGGCTGGACGTATATTACCGGTTTTCAGATAAATATGGACAGACTGAGGAACAGATGCTGCAATATCTGGAGAACGCGCAGCGGGAGCTGGAGCAGCTTTCAGTTTCTGAAGAGCAGCTGCAAACGTTGGGACAGACCCTGCAGCAGCGGGTAGAGCGGGTGAAAGAGCTGGGGGCGGCGCTGACCCGGTCCCGACGGCAGGCCGCCGACCGGTTTTGCGCAGATGTGGAGCGGCAGCTGCAGTTTCTGGATATGCCGGGGGTGCGGCTGCGTGTGGAAATCGGACAGGCGCCCTATTCCCGTTTGGGGGCGGACCGGGTGGAATTTTTGATTTCCACTAATCCCGGCGAGCCGCCGAAACCGCTGACAAAGATTGCTTCCGGCGGGGAAATGTCGAGAATAATGCTGGCGATCAAAAACGTATTGTCGGCGGACGACCCGGTAGGAACGCTGATCTTCGACGAGATCGACGCCGGAATCAGCGGCCGGGCGGCCAGCAAGGTCGGGCGCAAGCTGAAAGAAACAGCACAGCACCGGCAGGTGATCTGTGTGACCCATCTGGCGCAGATTGCTGCGCTGGCCGATTTGCATCTGTTGATTGAAAAACAACTGGAACAGGCGCGGGCGGTTACAAACATTACGCCGCTGGATTTTGACGGGCGCAAGCGTGAATTGGCCCGGATCATCGGCTCACAGGTGACACAGGCCAGCCTGCAGGCGGCGGAGGAGCTGCTGCGGACGGCGGACTGAATATGAAAAAAAGGAATGAAGGACATATGTTTGACAAACGAATTGATTTAAGCGGCGACGGGCGGGTCTATATGAACGCTTATTTATACCAGGCCACCGATGAAATGCCGGCGTTGAAAAAGCGCCCGGCGGTGGTGGTCTGCCCCGGCGGCGGATATTGGTTTTGCTCGGCGCGGGAGGCCGATCCGATCGCGGTATCCTATTTGTCGGCCGGCTATCATGCCTTTGTGTTATATTATTCGTTAGGAAAATACGCGGCTTATCCCGGGCCGATCTGCGATTTGTCCCGGGCGCTGGCGCATATCCGCGCACACAGTGACGAATGGGGCGTCAGGGAAGATCAAATCGCCGTTTGCGGTTTTTCGGCGGGCGGACATCTGACGGCCTGTCAGGGCACGCTGTGGAACCGGCCGGACATTCAGGCGGCTGCGGGCGTGACCGGCGATCAAAACCGGCCGAACGGTTTGATTTTGGGCTATCCGGTGATTACAACTGACTGGATGCATACGGACGAGGAGCAGGTGTATCAGCGGATTGCCGGCTCCATGCGCCGGGAGCAGGCAGAGCAGCTGCTCAACTGCGACCGGAATGTGGGGGCGCATACGCCGCCGGCCTTTTTATTTCACAC
This sequence comes from uncultured Clostridia bacterium, assembly GCA_944384865.1. Lineage (GTDB taxonomy): Bacteria > Bacillota > Clostridia > Oscillospirales > Acutalibacteraceae > RUG14109. Next base: position 621 of record CALWVC010000094.1, on the reverse strand, counting down.
GGCGGAGGATCAGGTGGTGCCGGTAACCGATAGTTTACGGTTTGCGACGGCGATGCAGCAGGCCGGGCGGCCGTATGAGCTGCATGTTTTCCCGCAGGGCGGGCATGGCGCGGCGCTGGCGACAACGCTGACCGGCTGGGCGGCGCCGGGTGTGGAGCAGTGGATGGCGTTGTCGGTCAACTGGCTGAACCGGCTGTTTGATTTCCCGCCGAAAGCGTAGGATGGATTCTGAAAGTCCGGTTCCGCTGGGATCGGACTTTTTTATAAATGATGCGGCGGGATTGCTGTTCGGAGAACACAATCTTAAAAAGCAAGAACATCGACGGAGGATATTATGCGGATTTTGCATTCTGCCGACTGGCATCTGGGCAAGCTGTTTTACGGCAGGTCGCTATTAGAGGATCAGCAGCACTTTATTTTTCATACTTTTTTGCCGCTGGTGGACGAACAGCCGACAGACGGGGTGATTTTAGCCGGGGATATTTACGATCGGGCGGTGGCGCCGGCGGATGCGCTGCGGCTGTTCGACCGGTTTGTCGAAGAATTATGCGGAAAACGGGGGATCCCGCTGTATATTGCGGTGGGCAACCACGACGGGGCGGACCGGTTTTCACTGGGCTC
>CALWVC010000093.1 GCA_944384865.1 uncultured Clostridia bacterium | reverse complement strand
GATATACAACCGGGCGTAGTCGGTAATCTCAACCCCCTGCAGCGCCTGGGAAATCGCCCGGGCGGTGCTGCCGGCCTCCGGATCCGGCGCGGTGACATGATAGGCGTCGCAGGTGGAACCATAGCCTACCACCTCGGCTAAAATTTCCGCGCCCCGGGCGGCGGCATGTTCATATTCCTCCAACACTAAAACAGCAGCGCCCTCGCCCATCACAAAGCCGTGCCGCCGCTGATCAAAGGGCAGCGAAGCGGCGTTTGGATCCTGCGACGAACTCAGCGACATGCAGTTGCCGAAGCCTGCCAGCGACAACGGTGTAATCGCCGCTTCGGAACCGCCGCAGATCATGGCCGTCTGATAACCGTGCTGAATCGCCCGATAAGCCTCGCCGATGGCGGTGGTAGAAGTGGCGCAGGCAGTAGAGACCGCTATACAGCTGCCTTTGGCCTGATATTTGATCGCAATATTGCCTGCGGCGATATTATAAATCATTTTCGGCACAAACTGGGGGCTGACCTTTCTGGGACCGCCGTCCAGCAGGTGCTGGTATTCCTCGCAAAATGTATTGAAGCCGCCGATACCGGAACCAAAACATACGCCCAGCTCTTCACTGGCAATATTCTGGCCGTTCAGTCCGCTTTGTTCCATGGCCTGGGCCGCCGCGCATAACGCATACTGCACAAACAGATCGGTCTTGCGCACCGCCGGCCGCTCCATACAGGTCAGCGGGTCGAAATCTTTCACCTGTGCCGCCAATGTGTATTTCTGGCCGGCCACGTCAAAATAGGTGATGGTTCCGATGCCGTTTTTACCATGGGTCAACCCGTCCCAAAACTGTTCGACGCTGTTTCCCAACGGGGTAATTGCGCCCATACCGGTTACTACAACTCGTTTCATAGCCTTCCTCCTGCTTGATTTTTACATCGCCAGCCCGCCGTCGATGCGGATCACCTCGCCGGTGATATAATCTGCCCGCGGCGATACCAAAAACAATACCAGCGCCGCCACTTCTTCCGGGCGGCCCATCCGCTTTTGCGGAATCTGCTGTAAAAGTGCTTCGTTGTCAACAAATTTCTCAGTCATATCGGTCTGGATAAAGCCCGGCGCTACCGCATTGCAGCAGATTCCCCGGGAGGCCAGCTCTTTCGCCACCGATTTTGTCAGCCCCACCAAGCCCGCCTTGGACGCGGCGTAGTTGGCCTGGCCGGCGTTGCCCATCAATCCGGAAACCGAGCTGATATTGACGATCTTGCCGCTTTTCTGGCGGGCAAAGATCGGATAAACCTGTTTGATCATATGAAACGCGCCGGTCAGATTGGTCTGCAACACCTCGTCAAAATCCGCCGGCTTCATAGACATCACCAGCTTGTCTCTGGTGATCCCGGCGTTGTTGATTAAAATATCCACCCGGCCGAAGGTCTCGCGGATCTGCTGCACCGTATGCGCTGCTTGCTCATAATCCGCCACATCGCAGCGGTACGCCCTTGCCCGCACGCCGTATGTCAACAGCTTTTCTACCGTTTGCTGCGCACGTTCTTTGTTGCCCGCATACAGCAGCGCGACATCCGCGCCGTTTTGCGCCAGTGCCTCGCAGACCGCGGCGCCGATCCCTCTGGAACCGCCGGTGACGATGGCAGTTTGTCCTTTCAGCATGAAAAACACTCCTTTTCCTGTTGCAGCTGCTGCGCCGCCTGTTCAATTTCCTGGGGTGTTTCGGCCCGCAGGCTGACAGCCTCCGGGCAGATTCTTGCAATCAGCTTTTGCAGCACATTGCCCACGCCGGTTTCCACAAACCGGTCAAAGCCCGCGGCTGCCAAATTGCAGATCGTCTGCTCCCAACGCACCGGGTTGCACATCTGCTTTTGCAGCAGCCCGCACACATCCGCATCGTAGGGCGCGGCGGTATAATTGGAATAAACGGGGATATCCGGCCGCCTGATGGCGCGTTCCCGCAGATAATCGCCGAACTGCTCCGCAGCCTGTGCCATAAACGGCGAATGGAAGCCGCCGCCCACCGCCAGCGGCACCGCCCGGCCCCCGGCGGCTTTCACCGCCTGTGTAAACGGCTCGAGCTGTTCGGCGGCACCCGCCACCACCAGCTGGCCTTTACAGTTATAATTGACCGGATATACGTCTGCATACGATTGGCAAAGCTGTTCCACCGCGCTGTTATCCAGCCGCAATACCGCCAGCATCCCCGCGGGACGGACTTTGGCGGCCGCATCCATCAGCCGGCCCCGTTTGCACGCGATGGCAAAACCCTCTTCATAACTGAATGCGCCCGCAAAAGCCAGCGCCGGGATCTCGCCCAGCGAAAAACCGGCGACCGCGTCGGGGGTCACACCGCAGTCCCGCAGGGCGATGGCCGCCGCCAGATCCGCCAGATACAGGCAGGGCTGGGTGTTTTCGGTCTGTCTGAGGGTCTGTTCATCGCCGTCAAAGCACTGGGCCAGCGTGCCGGGACGATATTGCTCGGCCGCGTCAAACAGCGCGCGCACCCGCGCGTTCTGTTCATACAGCGCCCGGCCCATGCCGGGATGCTGCGCCCCCTGGCCGGAGAACACAAAGGCTATTTTACCCATTTGTCCGCTCCCTTCAGCAGCGCCTCGGCCTGTGTGACCAGCTCCTGTATGATTTCGGCAGCGGGCTGTTCTTCATGAATCATGCCGGAAACCTGCCCTGCCAGAAAACAACCCTGCTTAGTATCGCCCTCCACCGCCGCCTTGCGCAGCGCGCCCACGCCCAGCTCGGCAATGGATTCAGCGGTTGCTTCCGGCGCGTATTCCAGGCTTAAAAAGTTGCGTGAAAAACTGTTTTTGATGCAACGGCAGGTATTACCGCCAAATCGCCGGCCGGTGGTGACGGTAGAAATATCCTTGGCCTCCAGCACCATATTTTTATAATTCTGATGGACGTTGCATTCCTTGGCAACCAGGAACCGGGTGCCAAGCTGCACGCCGCAGGCGCCCAGCATGAACGCTGCGGCTACGCCTCTGCCGTCGCCGATCCCGCCCGCCGCAATCACCGGGATATCCACCGCGTCGCAGATCTGGGGCACCAGCGCCATCGTCGTCAGCTCGCCGATATGCCCGCCGGATTCCTGCCCTTCGGCAATCACTGCGTCTGCGCCGGCCTTCTGAACCTTTTTAGCCATCGCGACCGACGCGATGACCGGGATCACCACGATGCCCGCCTCTTTCCACGCCGGCATGTATTTCGACGGATTGCCCGCGCCGGTGGTGACCACCGCGACCCGCTCCTGCGCGATAATTTCCGCGACCTCGGCGGCATGCGGACTCATCAGCATTACATTGACGCCAAAGGGTTTATCGGTCAGGCTTCTGGCGATTTCAATCTGTTGTTTCAGATAATCGGCGCCGGCGTTCATCGCCGAGATAATGCCCAGCCCACCGCCGTTGGATACGGCGGCTGCCAGCTCGCCGTCGGCGATCCAGGCCATGCCGCCCTGGAAAATGGGATATTGAATATTGCACAGGCTGCAAATCGGAGATTCAATCATAAAAAACATCCTTTCAGTCAAGCCGGCAATTTTGCCGGAATCTGTCGGTTTGTCGGGCTGCTACCACCGTAACAGACAGGTGGCGCTGGCCAGCCCGCCGCCGAAGGCAGTCAGCAGCAGCAGATCGCCGCGCCGCAACAGCCCGGCCCGGTTCATTTCATCCAGCGCGATCGGGATGCTGGCGCTGGAGGTATTGCCGTAACGCTCAATATCGATATAAAACTTTTCGATGGGCAGGTGTAGCCGGTTGGCCGCGCTGGCAATAATCCGCTTATTGGCCTGATGGGGGACAATATAGGCGATATCGTCTGCCGTCAGGTTTTGCCGCTGCAGCAGCGCGCGGATATCGTCGCAGATCGAACTGACCGCAAATTTAAAGGTCTCCTGCCCGTTCATATGGATATAAGGCGACTCCTGCTCTTTTTCAAAAAACGGCGATTTCCCGATAAACTGGGGAATCTTGATCACATCGTCGCCGCCTTTGACGCAAAACGCAGAATCCAGATATCCGTCGCCCTCGCCCAAAACCGCCGCGCCTGCGCCGTCGCCGAAGATCACACAGGTGCTCCGATCTTCCCAGTCGACGATCCGGCTCATCCGCTCGGCGCCCACGATCAGGACCTTTTTCGCCTTGCCCCGGGCAAAATAACCGGCTGCTGTTTCCAGCAGAAAGATAAAGGCCGAGCAGGCCGCGTTGATATCGTAAGCCATACAGGTAGCGCCCAAATGGTGCTGCACCATCTGCGCAACACCCGGCGAGACCATTTCAGAGCTGACAGTGGCCGCTAAAATCAGATCAAGCTCCTGCGGCTGCACCCCGCTGTTTTCCAGCGCCCGCACAGCCGCCTCACAGGCCAGATCGATGGCCGTCTGGTTGGTGCAGACCCGGCGCTCCCGAATGCCGACCCGCTGCTGGATCCATTCATCCGAAGTGTCTACGAAGTTTGCAAGCTCGTCGTTTTTCACGACCCGGTCCGGCACGTACATGCCGGTTCCTAAAACAGTAAAACTCATGATTTCATTCCTTTCTGATCAGCGGCGTCAGCCGCTGTAATCAGCGATAAACAAAAGTACATTCATCTATTTTAGTGCCCGGAATTACCGGTTTGGTTACAAAAATTTTGAAAAATTTTTAAATTTTCTCAAATCTGCTGGGCTTCGCGGTTTTTTTATGCTACAATAAAGCCGGGCACGAAGATGTACAGACTGCAAAGGAGGGGTGCGTTTGGATCCGTTTAAAGAGCTGTACCAAAACTGCTACCCCCGGGTATATGGTTTTTTATTGGGGCTGTGCCGCAACACCGATTTGTCGGAGGAGCTGACGCAGGAAACCTTTTATCAGGCGTATAAATCCATTCACCGGTTTTCCGGCCGGTCGGACATTTCTACCTGGCTGATTGCCATCGCCAAACACACTTATTTTAAATATCTGAAAAAAAACCGGATGGCGCCGGAATTTGTCGACATTGAACTGGTGGCCGACACGCTGTTTGACCGGGCTGCCGACAATCCGGAAGATACGGTACAGCGACAGGCAGCGGTAGACGCGGTGCGCAAAATTATCCGCAAAATGCCAAAAAAATATCGGGACGTGGTCATTTTGCGGGTTTATGCCGATCTGCCCTTTTCCCAGATCGGACAGGCGCTGCGCATCAGCGAAAACTCGGCGAAGGTATTGTTTTTCCGGGCAAAGAACATGATGATGGAGGAACTGGAACATGCAAGTGAACTGTGATATTGTAAGGGACCTGGTAACGCTGTATAAAGACGGCGTGGCAAACGCCGGCAGCGTGACGGCCGTTCGGGAGCATCTGGCGGGTTGTCCCGACTGCCGCAGATATTACAGGCAGTATGACGCTGTAAGCCATACGCTGCGTATACACCCGCGGCCCGCCGGATCGTCTGTGGCGGATACCGGCGGGTTTAACGCGCTGGCGGTTCGGCTGAAAAAACGGCGCACCGTCTCCAACGCCGCTATGCTTGGTCTGGTGGGCGTTGCCGCAGGCGCGCTGCTGCTTTGGATGCACAGCGCTGGAAAAAACGGATCGTCCCCGGATGATAGGCTGTAATATGTATCATTAAAAATTTTCCCGCCAGCTCTTGACTTTGGCCTAAAATAGATTACAATAACAAAGGACAGGGGCGGGGGTTCCGCGCAAAAGCGGCCGGGGTTCGGTGTAAAAGCGGCTGCGTTGCGCAGCGTCGCCTGCGCGATCAATATATAAAAGGAGCGTTATAAAAGATGGATCA
>CALWVC010000092.1 GCA_944384865.1 uncultured Clostridia bacterium | reverse complement strand
TTACAATAGAAGGCCAGCGTTTCGGCCGGCATCGGCGCGGGTAGTGTGCCGATTCGTCCGATCGGCGGATATCCCGGGAAATCCGGATCTTCCAACGGCCGGATACCGGTCAGGCCCAACGCTTCGCACAGACTATCATTTACGCCGCCGGAAGCAGCGTCTAGGTTGGTGTGGGCGCAGATTGCGGCGATATTTTCAGAAATCAGCCGATAGACCGGATGGGTCGGGTCGATCTGCTTTAACGGGTCAAAAATGACCGGATGATGGCTGACGATCAGATCGCAGTCCTGCGCGACCGCGGCGTCGATGGCCTTTGCGGTAATATCCAGACAGACGCCGATTTTTTGCACCTGCCGGTCGGCGTCGCCCACCAGCAGCCCGGCGTTGTCATAGGGCAGAGCAGAGCCGAAGGGCGCGATCTGATTAAGAATATTATAAATCTCCTGTATTTTGGGCATGGCTGTGATTGTTCCTTTCAAAGGTATGCGCGCTTGACGCGAAGATTACAGGGTTTGCTGGATCTGAGCCGCTAACTGCTCTAATTCGGCGACTGCCGGATTATTCGGATTTTGCCGGCGCAGTCCTGCTGCCTGCCGCAGCAGCCGGGATGCGACATGCTGTTTATATGCCAGTGCAGCCGGGTTTTGCTGCTTTTGCAACAGGCCGACGGCGGCGAACAACGGCGTGCAGTTTTGCGGCCGGCCGGCATAACGCGCCTGTATGACGGTATACAGCTTGCCGCCGGCACAGACCGCCGTTTCACCGCAGATCGCAAAGCCGGCGGTGCACAAGCCGCGGCGCAATACATTCGCTTTGGTCATCGGATTTAAAATCAGGTTGTAATCGGGATGGCATATCCACCCGGCGCCGGAAAGAATCGAACAGATCAGTTCCCCGCCCATTCCGGCGATGACAATATCAGTGCATTCCGCTGGATGCAGCCCCATCAAACCGTCAGACAGCCGGAACTCAATCTGTTGTTCACAGGTGCCGGCCAGTCGGGCCGTCTGCATAGCGCTTTGCAACGGCCCGGAATGGATGTCACAGGCGATGGCGTGCCGGATCAGCTGATTTTGCAGCAACCAGACAGGCAGATATCCATGGTCTGTACCGATGTCTGCTAAAATCGAACCAGGGCGCACATATGCGGCGACAGCCCGGAGCCGGGCGTCCAGCCGGACAGGTTTGAATGATCTCATAAACGCTCCGTAAATGCTATGTATGGGAATCTGAAATTCCCCTGCTTAATCAATTTAACTGTACTATATTTTTAATAAAAAGTCAACCGATTGCCTTGGTTTCCAACTCTAAAACATTTTTCAGCATCAGGTTGGCTGCCTGGTGTTCGGCGAAGAAGCCGGCGGTGTCGCCGCCCAACGCCAGTGGTTCTAGTCGCGCGATTTGCATGCCGATCTGATCCAGGTCCTGTTCGCTTAAATACATACACAATATTTTTTGGCTTTCTTCCCATTCCTGTGTTGCCTGTGCACACAACGGGGCTGCATGCGCCAGATCCGTTTGCGCGATAGTATAAATCTGATCCAGCTGTTGCTGCAGCGCGGTCAGCCGGTCGTTTGTAAAATAGATGCCGCTCCCTATCAGCGCGGCAAGTGCGACGCTAAGCGCTAATGCAATAAACAGTCGTTTCAAGATCAATCTTCCTTTTTCTTCACAATAAAAAACTCATTTTTCAAATTTGCCGTCATTAAAAACACCTGGTCTACCGTCAGATGCGCGGTGTGCAGCCGGGCCATGACCTGCTCTTTTGTAATTTGGCCCGAGGCGAAGGCCTGTTTTTGCAGCCTGCCGTCGCTGATCACCGTGACCGGCATCCCTTTGCAGGGCGCGGGCATATGCAGCTCCTGTTTGGTGGGCGGGGTCTGATCATCAAACAGCATTACGCTGATTTTGCCGTTGGTTTCCATCACGGCATAGGCCACCTGCTGAATTTTAAATGTGCCGGCCTGGCGCAGCCCCTCCAGCAGATCGTCGATGGTCATTCGCAGTTTTTTCATCATTTTCTGATCAATCTGGCCGTTTCGGATGACGATCGCGGGCTTGCCGGAGACTGCCCGGCGCAGCGGTGGAATTTTCAGAGTCAGCGAAGACATCAGAATCTCGAGAACGACCAATACGACCACCGGTACGATACCGCTGATAACCGGACGGCTTAAATCCTGCACCGGGATAGATGCCAGCTCTGAGATCAGGATGGTTACCACCAGCTCAGCGGGTTGCAGCTCGCCTACCTGCCGTTTGCCCATGATCCGCATACAGAGTACGACGGCGATATATAGAATGACAGTGCGAAAGATCGTAACCAGCATTGGCCTTCCTCCCGTTTTTAGGTTAGTATCTGTAAGAGGAAAGTACTTTATGCCATAAAGAGGTTGATAAAAGGTGATAAATACTTTATAATGAAACAGCAAAGCTTTCAATTTATGAAAGAATAGTAAAATATGAGGGTTATTATGGGAAAGGAGATTTTTATGGATATAGCGTCTTCACGTTTCGGCTGGCATTCGCTCCGAAAGTATTTTTATATTACATCCGGCCGCGTTTTTCTGTTTGTGTGTATTGTTCTTGCGACGATTTTGCGGTTTTATGCTATCGATTGGGGTTCGCCGTTTCAGTTGCATTCCGATGAAAAAACCATTGTGGAAGGTGCGATTGACATGATCCGGCGGCGGTCATTTGAACCACACATTTTTAACCGGCCGGATCATTTTGAGGCGCAGTGCAATGCTTTACTGTTTAATGTTGTATCTTTGTTGCGGTTTGGAATGTTTGCCGACGAGACGTTTGCTGACCATACCATGATGTATTATACGTTAGGGAGAATGTTTACTGCTTTCTGGGGTGTATTGATGGTACCGCTCGGCTACTTGATCTGTGAAAAGATTTTCAGGGGCAGCGGTGTTTACGCGGCGTTCTTTATAGCAGTTTGTCCTTCTTTTGTACAGCATTCTCATTATGTTACCCCGGATATTCCAATCACGTTTATGTTTATGGCCGGAATATATTTTGCCGTTTGCTATATGAAACAGCCGTCTGTTCTCAACATTGTCTGGATGTCGCTGTTTACTGCACTCTCTATTACAATTAAATATCCGGGTGCAATTTTTTGTTTGATGATCGCGTTGGTGGTGGTGGTCGCCTCGCTGCGTAATCGGACTTATTTTCATATTCTGTCTCACGGTGCACTGGCGGTCGTGTTAATTCCTGTTTTTATTTTTTTGATCTCACCTGTGTTCTTTACGAACTTTGGACAGGTGATCCATTATTTTATATATGAGTCACGTTCGCATCATTTGGGGGCGGATGGCTTGGGTTTTTGGGGCAATCTGAAGTTTTATATGCAGCGGTTTACAATGCAATATGCTTGGCCGTGGTATGCGTTTGTCGTGATTGGAATTATGCAGCTTGTTCGGAAAAAGCGCTGGAATGCGCTTCCCGTTGGATTTGGACTGCTTTATATTTTGGTAATCAGCTTTTTGGCGCTGCATTGGGAGCGTTGGGCGGTTCCAATGTATATTTCGCTGATTTTTTTGGGAGCTGTCGGCGTGCAGCAGACGGTTTCTTTGGTTCGCCGGCGTTGGTTTGCCGGAAAAAACGCAGGGCAAAGGGCAATTGGTATTGCCGCGTTTGCGACAATTGCCGTGGTTGGCGCCAATGTTTTTCTGGGCGGCGTTGTTTCGTCTGTGCAGCTTGGTTTAAAAGATACACGGATCTTGTCTTATGAATATTGCCAGCAACACGGTATCAATCATGCTAATACGGCGTATGATGCTTATACTGCCTTGAAACCGATTGATGGTCCTTTTTCAGTGGCAGAATTCTTCGAACTGGACGATGACGGTTCTGTGCGGTTAAAACCAGAGTATCAAGACGTAACTTATGTTCTGATCAGTGAGAACATGTATTCCCGGCATCTGCGTAATCCGGACAGCTTTGAGGCGCAGGTATATACTTATATACAAACGCATTATCAACTGATTCAGGAGTGGAAGCCAGAATTTAAAGCGCCGTCGACCAGCTTTTGCAGCGTTGGCATTATTCAGAAGATAGGTTCCTTAATCGCTTCGCCTGGCCAGTCTTGTGGCGCAACGAATCAATTATATAAAATCATTTGAAAGTGACTGCCACAATTTTTATGTTTAAGTGGAAAGGACTTGACTTTGCTGGGAAGAGTCAAAATATTTTCTCTTCAAGTATCGAGTGAAGCGATCCACAAACAGAAAATATTAAATCATACATGCCGGCTATTTCGAATGATGACAATCCGTTTGCAGGTTGAGGGATAAGTGGTAAATCGTTCAGTGCCTCTTAAGAGGCATACCGGGAGTATGTCTTTTTAGGGCTTACACAAGCTTCCTGTTGGGCAGGGGTCAGGACTAATACTGTATTCATCGATGGAGACGGCTGTTATGTATGCGGCTGTGCGGGGGTTTCCGGCGCGGCGGTATCGGGGATCTGCCGCCCCTCGTGATTGATGGTGTAATGGTCTTTATAAATCAGTTTGGAAACCGGAATCAGCGTATAGCCGTCGCTTTGCAGCGATTCAATGATTTTTGGCAAAGCCGCAGGGGTATTTTCAGCCGCATTGTGGAATAATACGATCGAACCTTCCTGCACCCGTGAAAGCACCCGGCTGGCGATTTTATCGGCAGAATAGCCCTTCCAGTCCAGGCTGTCTACATCCCATTGGATGGTGTACATGCCCTGCGCGGCGGCGGCGTCCAAAACGGCGTCGGAGTAGTCGCCGTAAGGCGGACGGAACAATGTAGGCCGCACCTTGGTAATCGCTTCAATTTTCTGATTGCAGCCGTTGAGCTGGCTGACCATTTGCTCTCTGGAGAGTTCGGGCATATGCGGATGGGTGTCGGAATGGTTCTGGATTTCATGGCCGGCATCAGCGAGTGCTTTTACGGATTCAGGATATTTATCTACCCATTCTCCTACAACAAAAAAAGTGGCCTTTACATTATATTTTGCCAAAATGTCGATCAACTGTTGGGTATCCTCATTGCCCCAGGCAGCGTCGAAAGACAGAGACGCCAGCTTTTGTTCCTGTTTGGTACAGTAAATCGGCAGTTTTTTAGAAGACGCCGCGGTTTGCACCGCTGCGCCCGGATACAGCAATACGCCGGCCAGTAGCAGTAGTCCGGCGCAGACCGCTCCTGCTGCCAACAGTTTCTTTTTTGTTAAAATTAAATAGCGCATATGCGACCAGCCTTTCCGGATACTTTGGTAAAACATATGCATGAACATTAAAATCCATGCAGAATTTGTCGAGAGCCCGTCCGGTACTCTTTACGGAAAATTCATAAAATTCCAGCATTTATGCAACATTTACTTGTTATAATGGCATCAACACAACAAGGAAAGGATCGATTCATATGGATCGTAAGAATGATAACGAATATAACCCCTTAGAGCGGGAAAATAATGCTTCGCCGTCTGCGGATATGCAAACGGGATTCGGGCAGCAGCCCGTGCAGCAGGATGGGCAGCAGCCGGTTCTGTCAGATTACGCCCGGCCTTCCTCCTGGGTTAGCCCGGATTCAGTGCAGCAGCCGCCGGAGCAACCGTCGCAGCAGCAGCCGAACCGGACGGCGGAGCAACCCAATCAGCAACAGGAGGCGTCTTATACGCCATACAGCAGTTACTTTTATGCGCCGCGCCCATCAAAACCCAAGAAAGAACATAAAGAGAAGCGGCGGTTTTCTTTGGGAGTAGTTGTTGCTTGCTGCCTGATCTGCTCGCTGTTGGGCGGCGTGACAGCCTCTACGACGCTGCTGGCTGCCAACAATATTGCCGTTGGTAACAGTTCGGCGAGTTCCATGACTACTTCATCAGAGAGCGGAACCAATACGGTGATCAATGTGGATAAATCCACCACTGAACTGATTTCCGCC
>CALWVC010000091.1 GCA_944384865.1 uncultured Clostridia bacterium | reverse complement strand
GGCTTATATTGATCCGGACGGCAAAGGGCGCTGTTCGGTCATCCGCGACGGAAACCGTTATTTTTATATCAAAGACAAATCTACCGGTAAAGTGTTTAATCCCGGCTGGTATCCGGTCAAAACGCCGGTTTCAGATTACAGCTGCACCCATGGGCTGGGTTACAGTCTGCTCTCAAGCAGCTGCAATGGCCTTCAGGCGGCGCTGCGGGTATTTGTCAATCACACCGATCCCTGCGAAATCTGGACCATTACGCTGCAAAATCAAACCAACAGCGCAAAATCGGTTTCAGTTTATTCCTTTGCCGAGTTCCAGCTGGAGGGATATCAGCGCTATAGCGATTATAATTCCTATGTGCACGGTGAATACGACGCCGACACCCATTCGATTGTCTGTTTTAACCTTGCGATGGAACGCCCCCATGACTGGTTTAACGGTTTTATGGCCTCTGATCTTGCGCCGGTGGCGTTCGACACCAGCAAGCGGGCCTTTTTAGGGGTATACGGCGGCATTTTTGCCCCCGACGGCGTGCAGGCAGACAAGCTTTCCAACTCGCTGGCAGCCTGTGAACAGATGGTCGGGGCGCTACAGCATGATTTTGAGCTTGCCCCCGGCGCATCAGCCAGCTTCAACGTCATTATCGGCGCAGTAGATGGGATGGATACGGCCAAACAGCTTTCCCGCAAGCTGTTTGCCCCGGGAAAAATCGAGTCGGATTATCAGGCGCTGTTAGACGGCAAAGCCGCGATGTCTGCGGATATTTTTATCGATACACCGGACGAAAAAATCAACAACTTCGCCAATTACTGGCTTAAACAGCAGGTACAGCTGTGCGCCGAGGTCGGCCGGGATACCGGAAAAGGGTTCCGCGACCAGCTGCAGGACGCCTGGGCGGTCGCTTCATTTAACCCAGCGCTGGCCAAAGAAAAGATTCTGGAAACCCTGACTTATATGTACAGCGACGGCCGCTGCGTGCGGGGCTGGCTGCCGTTGGATCATCATATCTACTCTGACGGTCCCACCTGGGTTGCGCCCACGATCAACGCCTATATCAAGGAAACCGGCGATACCGCATTTTTAAACGAACGGGTTAAATATCTGGATGCAGGCGAAGATACCGTATGGGAGCATATGCTGACGGCTGCACGTTTTGCATCCGAAGATCTGGGAGAACACGGGCTGGTAAAATCCCGCGACGGCGACTGGAACGACTCGCTGAACATGACCGGCTTACAGGGCAGGGGCGAATCGGTGTGGACCTCCATTGCGCTGCATTATGCGCTGCAAAATATGGCAGAAATCGCACTGAACGTATTAAACGATGAATCGGTTTATACCGAGATGCTCAGCCGGGCCGGCGATATCAAAAAGGCGGTCAACGAACAGGGGTGGGACGGTCAGTGGTATCTGGCCGCCATCAATGACTATAACGAAAAAGTCGGCACGCATACCGAAAAAGAGGGCATGATCTATCTGAATTCCCAGACCTGGGCGATTTTGTCCGGTGTGGCGGACCAACAGCGCCGGCAGCAGTGTCTGCATGCAGTAGATACCTATCTCGACAGCGACTACGGCCCGTTGACTTTGTATCCCACTTATACCAAATTCAATAACCGCATCGGGCGGCTGACCAGCTTTATCCCCGGCATTTGGGAAAACGGCACGCCTTATTGTCACGGCGGCACCTTTAAAGTGGTGGCCGACTGTCTGGAGGGCCGGGGCGACAAAGCTTATGAAACGATTTGCAAGATTTTACCCGACTCTGCAACCAACCCGTCTGCCCATTCCGGCTGCGAACCTTATGTGGTCACCAACATGTATTTCGGTCCGGATAATCCCCGCAAGGGCGAAACGCTGTTCGCCTGGGTAACCGGCACCGCCGGCTGGATGTTCCGCGCCATCACGCAGTATATGCTGGGCTTTCATCCCGGGTATAACGGCTTTACCATCGATCCGTGTATTCCGGCAGACTGGAAGCAGGTCACAATGACCCGCAAGTTCCGCGGCGATACCTATCAGCTGACTATCAAAAACCAGTCCGGCGCGCAGCGTGGCGTCAAGGAGCTGTGGCTGGACGGCGAACAAACCGACACCAATGCAGTTTTGCTGTTTGGCGACGGCAAGACCCATACTATTGAAGTGATCATGTAAAACAGCACAACGCGACTATAATCAGCCTGTTAAAAGGCCCTGCTTTTGATGAAACAAAAGCAGGGCGCTTTTTTCTACAATGAGCATGCTTTAGAAAATTCTGAAAAATTATTCTATCATATCATCTGCAAGATAAGCCTTTAGGCGCGCAAGATCCTTATTATTGATCAGATCATCACCGGTTATATCCGCTGCAACCATTTCCTGCTGCACTGCATCGTCCGCCAGATACGCCTTGATTCTCGCAAAATCTTTGTTGTTCACATTTCCATCATCTGTGGCATCGCCCAGCGGGATGAAAATGGCCCCCTGTTCCAACGCTGCCTTCTCTGCCGTAGAGTCGATATAGGCATAAACCACTGATCCCACCGAATCTTTGATTTCAGTAGTTCTCCCTAAAAATTTCGTCCAGATCTGGCCGAACGCATCTGCATCCTCTTCAATCAACTGGACACTTGCCGGAATAGTCAGCGTTGGAATCGCGGTATTGCTGAGAGCCTGCGTCTGAATCGTTTCCAAATTTTCTGGTAACCTTAACACACGCAGTTTATTGCATCCGTGGAACGCATATGCGTCCAACGTTTTTGCTGTGCTTGGCAACGTTACCTCTTCTACCGACATACAAAATGCCAAGCCACCGATTCGCGTCAGTCCTTCAGCAAAAGTAACTGTTACCGGCGCAGCTGCTATATATTGATGATCGCTGTCCATAGCATGTTCTTCCGCTCCATACCAATGTATGTTTGTTTGATCAAATGCACCCATTGCAACATGAGAAACCGGCATGCCATCTACTTCGGCCGGAATTACAATATCCCGACGATCGCTTTCACGACTGACAAGCCACGTATAAATCACCACGCCGCCTGACAGATAATAAACAATCTCAGGCTCTCCATCTTCGCCAATGGTATGAAATGGCACAGAGCCGTCCCACAAATAATCCTTTACATTACCCATCGGTAACGTGCTTTCTTCCGCCACCACTCCAGCCGGCGCTAACAATATAACCAACACTAACAGCATTACAATAATCCTTTTCATACCGATTCTCCTTTGTGTGTGGTAAATTTTAAAAACCATAAATGTTTATAGAGGATATCCATCCGGATCATTTAAAGCCTGTGTTAAACGACTCACATCTTTATTATTTATAAAACCATCCAGATTCACATCAGCCAAATATACCTGCCCGGCTGTGTATCCATAGTCATCCGCCAAATAAGAACGCAAACGCGCAAGATCCTTATTATTTATAAATCCGTCCATATTAATATCTCCGTGCTTATAATACACCTTCTTTAAAATCCACCTTTGATTTGTGGTCGTTGAATTATTTATAGTATACCACTGCAACGGCATATTACTTTCATTGCTGCCTCCTGTTACATCCAAACTATACCATTGTGTCCCCGTACTGCTTTTACATTGTATACGATAACTACCATCTGAGTTTCTAGTCAGCTGTAGCGCATTATCACCGGTCTGAGATACAGACACATTATAAGCATAACTGTTTTTTTGCGTTCCCAGTGCCAACATACCGGAATTTAATAAGCTCTCTGATTGTAAAGTATAAGTACCAGAAGCATTCTTGCTCAAAAACCAACGTTGTTCTGCTCCACCAGTGTAAATATTTTGAACAACTATTCCATCCGAATTACTCACATATTGTTTATTGTTGCATGAAGTAATATAATAAATTCCTTCTTCTGTTTCATCTGGCATTGCACGATAGCTTTCATTATCCCGGCTCCATGCAATTGCATAACGAACCGGTTCGGTTAAATTTGACGAATTTCCTATACCAATATTATAATCTCCAAACGGCTCTTCAGTGCTAAAATAAACCAACTCTGAAGAACTATTACTCAGTTGAGAACTTTTAATTATATTACCATTACGATCACGTACAATCAAATCTAAATTATTGATATTCCCAACAGTAACACTAGGTTGATCTGTATGATTCGCATTTGTGTCTGAATAATAATTTTCCTGTAGCCAAGACAATGATATATTTAGATAATTTGTACCATAGTTTGGAACAACAAAACCAAATTCATGAGATGGTTGGAATACATCAGTACCAACTTTATACTGTTGCCGCCCAATAATACTGATTGCACAATATGCATCAACTGCACCTGCTCCCTGCTTTTCCGTTAACCCATCTGTCATTACCTCTACAGGATTAGAAATAACCTTCCGATGACACGAAGCCTGTAAAATTGCTTTAATCACCTGCGGCGTAGCCGCCAACGAAGGTTTTAATTGCAATAATAACGCCACAATACCTGTAACTGCCGGTGATGACGAACTACTTCCAAGCGCTCCCGCAGTCCAAGGTGCTATAACGTCAGGTTTTGCGCAATTAAAACCATTATCATAACAACTATTAGCAGCCAACTCATCATCACTAAAACTTGCAGTTCCCTTATCATCAAAATATCCTACAGCAATCACATTATATGCCGCTGCCGGCGCAATGGTATAACGCCATTCATCATTTGCATGGTTCCCGTTAGAAGCTACTAAAATGACCCCATGCTGTGTTACTAAATGATCAAACCATTTATCTATATAACTATAACTACCGTATTCGCGACATCCCCAACTAAAATTAATAACCGATACACCCATAGAAATCATTTGTTCTATATTCTCATTAGAGGTTCCGGTAGCATATACAGAACAATTTGGCGCGACAGATAATAATACATTCATAGTATTATGAACATGACTGGGATCCTCTAATGGTTGTAGATTTCCAACATTCACATAATCATATAAATCGGGATCTGGCACGCTTTCACTAACTCCCACTTTGACACCTGTACCATCCAGTGCAGCTAATGTCTCATACACTTTATCCAGGCGCGTTGCCTTTTGCATGGATTGTTCAGAACATTCTACAATCTCCGGTTCATAATAATATCCAATTTCCTGTACAGATATATTATGTGCTGCCTTTTCAATTTCATTTTTAGTCATCTGCAATGCTAATGTCGGCGCGTACTGACTTTGAAATAAAATATCGCTTGTTTTTATAGAAAGTTGTTCTTTAATAACGTTGCTTTTTTCAATATACTTTTGTCTTGCAACAGCACGCCTATTTTCAATATAAACGTCTGTCATTTGTTGTTCTACTAAACGTTGCTCTCGAGTTTTTTCTATATATTGTTCAAACTGATTTTTAATTTCTTCGGCAGTTATATTATCTTCTATAGATTCATCTGACAAAGTAACAATATGATTCAATAACTCTTCATCTGGCATAGCAAGGGGTGTATCAATAGATTCAATCGTCAGCCCAGTATCTTGTTTCACTTGATTTTCCACCAAATCATAATTAATATCTTTATACCAAATGTATACTGACAGTTTTTCATCATCTGATGCAGTTTGCATTTTATCGCTTAATTCCTTAGTGATTTTATTTACCCAAACAGCACTGTTTTGTACATTCTCCTCCGCAAAAGTTAAAACAGATCCACATCCACATAGTACGATCAATAACATTGTAAAACATTTCAAAATTCGTTTACCCTTCATTATTACTCCTCCTTTATGTTAAATAATACTACATTTTGGTTAATATATCACGGCCTATATACCAAATTTATTTTTCTTCTTGACGTTCCATATAGAAAAATACTCTTACCTGCTTTGAAGATGCACTTCGGTCTCAGCAAGCGCAATGTTATTTTAGATGTTTCTCACAATGTATATATAACGAACGACGCGCCGACCACCCCCGCCGATACCGGAGCATAA
>CALWVC010000090.1 GCA_944384865.1 uncultured Clostridia bacterium | reverse complement strand
CGCTGGTACAGCGGGCGATGGCTGCCGATCACAGCTGGGCCGGCCCGGCGCGGGAATATCTGCGTCTGTACCGTCAGCTGACCGGAAAAGAACGGTAAGATGCGCTGCCGGATGCAAAACCGGCAAAGCGCCTGATTGCGTTTTTTCAGATCAAAGGGCAATACAATACAGATTGAAAAACCTTCAAAAAGGCCCGCTTTGGTTGATAAAACCAAAGCGGGCCTTTTTGAAGGTTTAAAAGCAGCTTGATAAAGTCGCCTGTACGGTGTGCAGCGATAAGACCTTTCCGGCTTCCGCAAAAAAAGACAGGCGAAATCTCGCCTGTCTTTTCAGATTGTAATCTGTTATTCAGCGTCGGCGCGCTCTTTGAGCATCTCATACCGCTTTTTCGCGTCGGCCTCCGCCCTGGCGAACAGATTCTCCGCCTTTTCGGGGAACGCGCGTTTCAGCGAGCTGTAACGCACCTCGTTGAGAATAAAGTCCTGATAGCTCTCGGTAGGCTCTTTGCTGTCGAGGGTAAAGGGCTTCTCTTTCCGGGGATCAAACCGGAACAGGTTCCAGTAACCGGAAGCGACCGCCGCTTTTTCTTCAGACTGGGCAATCGTCATACCGCCGCGGATACCGTGGTTGATACACGGCGCATAGCCGATGATGATCGACGGGCCTTTATAGCTTTCCGCCTCGGTGAAGGCCTTGATGCACTGGTTATAATCTGCGCCCTGGGCGATCTGGGCTACATAGACGTAACCGTAGCTCATGGCAATGCCGGCCAGATCTTTTTTCTTAACAACCTTGCCGCCCGCAGCAAACTGGGCAATCGCGCCGGTAGGCGTCGCTTTGGAAGCCTGACCGCCGGTATTGGAATACACCTCGGTATCAAACACCAGGATGTTGACGTCCTCACCGGAAGCAAGCACATGATCCAGCCCGCCGAAGCCGATATCATAGGCCCAGCCGTCGCCGCCGAAGATCCAGACCGATTTTTTGGCCAGATAGTCGCCGTCGGCGATAATCGCGTCTACATCCGCTTTCAGCGCCGCAGAGGGCTTCGCCGCTTTCAGCGCCGCAAGGAATTTGGCTGCCGGCTCTTTGTTCGCCGTGCTGTCGTCAAAGGTTTCCAGCCACGCTTTGGCCGCGTCAGTCACGCCGCAATCGCAATTATTCACAATATTTTCAGCATGCATCTTCAAACGCTCGCGAATCGCCTTGTTTGCCATCAGCATACCGTAACCGAACTCGGCGTTGTCTTCAAACAGAGAATTCTGCCACGCCGGGCCATGTCCCTCTCTGTTTGTGGTATACGGCGTGGAGGGCGAAGAACCGCCCCAGATGGACGAGCAGCCGGTGGCATTGGCAATATACATTCTGTCGCCGAACAGCTGGGTCGCCAGCTTGGCATAAGGCGTTTCGCCGCAGCCCGCGCAGGCGCCGGAGAACTCCAACAGCGGCTGTTTGAACTGGCTGCCCTTGACAGTGGTTTCTTTAAATTTCTCAGCAACCTCCGGTTTTTCCGGCAGCGAGCCGCCATAGGTAAAGGATTCTTGCTGGGCGATCTGGGTCTCCAGCGGTTTCATGGTCAGCGCCTTATTGCCCTTCATGCCCGGGCAGACGTTGACGCAGGAACCGCAGCCGGTACAGTCGAGCACCGAAACGGTCATTGCAAATTTCAGATCCGGCATGCCGGTCATGTTTTTATATTTCATGTCTGCCGGCGCATTATTGGCCTCTGTCTCGGTCAGCGCATAGGGGCGAATAACCGCATGCGGACAGACATAAGAGCAGAAGTTACACTGGATGCAGTTGTCGGGATTCCACTCGGGCACATTGACCGCGATACCGCGTTTCTCATAGGCGGCGGAGCCCAGCGGTACCTCGCCGTCTGCACCGTCAACAAACACCGATACCGGCAGCTTGTCGCCGCGCTGGGCGTTGATCGGCTCGAGAATGTTCTCCACATAAGAAACCAGCTTTTTGTTGTCGCCGGTAACCTTTTTTTCTGCCGCCACGTCTTTCGCCTTGGCCCATTCGGCCGGAACCTTGACCTTTTTCGCGCCGTCGATGCCGCGCTCAATCGCAGCATGGTTCATCGCAACCACTTTTTCGCCCTTTTTGCCATAGGACTTGGTAGCGGCGGCTTTCATCAGCTCGACCGCCCGGTCGGCCGGGATGATCTTGGAAAGCTTGAAGAACGCTGCCTGTAAAATGGTGTTGACACGGCCGCCCAGACCCAGCTCCATCGCGATGTGGGTGGCGTCGATGGTGTAAAATTTGATATTGTTCTTGGCGATATAACGTTTGACCTTGCCGGGCAGTTTTTCTGTCAGCTCGTCGACATTCCAGGAACAGTTGAGCAGGAAGGTTCCGCCGGGCTTGATATCCTCAACGATATCGTATTTATCCATATAAGAAGGATTGTGGCAGGCCACAAAGTCCGCCTGGTTGATCAGATAGGTGGATTTAATCGGCTTTTTACCAAACCGCAGGTGCGAAACGGTAACGCCGCCGGATTTTTTGGAGTCATAGGAGAAATAGCCCTGGGCATACATATCGGTGTTGTCGCCGATGATCTTGATGGAGTTTTTGTTTGCGCCCACCGTACCGTCGGCGCCCAGACCCCAGAATTTGCAGGCGTGCGTGCCTTTGGGGGCGGTGTCCGGCTCTTCCTTGACTTTCAGAGAAAGCTTGGTCACATCGTCGTCGATACCGATGGTGAAGCGCTTTTTCGGATTGTTCATCGCCATATTGGCATATACCGCGATGATCTGACCGGGGGTGGTGTCTTTTGAACCCAGGCCGTACCGGCCGGTATACACCGGGACATCGGCATATTTGCTGTCATGCAGCGCGGCCACAACGTCCAGATACAGCGGCTCGCCGATGGAACCGGGTTCCTTGGTGCGGTCCAGCACCGAGATCTTTTTCACCGTCTTGGGCAGCGCGGCGATCAGATGTTTTGCCGAGAACGGACGATAGAGGTGTACCTTCACCAGACCAACCTTTTCGCCTCTGGCGTTCAGATAGTCGATGGTCTCTTCAGCGGTCTCGCAGACCGAGCCCATTGCGATGATCACCCGCTCGGCGTCTCTGGCGCCGTAATAGTTGAACAGCTTGTATTTGGTGCCGATCTTGGCGTTGACCTGATTCATATAATCTTCGGTTACGCCGACGATCGCGTCATAATATTTATTGCAGGCCTCGCGCATCTGGAAGAAGATATCCGGGTTCTGCGCCGTACCGCGCTGCGCGGGATGCTCCGGATTCAAAGAGCGGCGGCGGAACTCGTTCACCGCGTCTTTATCCAGCATATCATCAAGGTCCTTATAGTCCCACACCTCGATCTTCTGCACCTCATGAGAGGTTCTGAAACCGTCAAAGAAATGTAAAAACGGCACTCTGCCCTTGATCGCAGACAGATGCGCCACCGCGGCCAGATCCATCGCCTCCTGCGGGCTGTTGGAACACAGCATCGCAAAACCGGTCTGCCGGCAGGCGTAAATATCGGAATGATCACCGAAAATGTTCAGCGCGTGCGACGCAACGCAGCGGGCGGAAACATGGATAACGCCCGGCAGCAGCTCGCCGGCGATTTTATACATATTGGGGATCATCAGCAGCAGTCCCTGCGACGCCGTATAGGTGGTGGTCAGCGCACCGGCTGCCAAAGCGCCGTGCACCGCGCCGGCCGCGCCGCCCTCTGACTGCATTTCAGAAAGCTGCACCTCCTGCCCGAACAGGTTTTTGGTTCCCGCTACCGCCATTTTGTCGGTTTCCTCCGCCATGGGAGACGACGGGGTAATGGGATAGATGGCGGCAACGTCGGTAAAGGCATACGAGGCGTATGCGGTAGCGGTGTTACCGTCCATGGTCTTCATTTTTCTGGCCATAATAACTTCCTCCTGAAAAATTGGAATGTTCAACTAAATACCGGTATCGAACCGGTATCAAATTTCACGTTACCAATTTTACCACTTTCCTATAACATTGTAAAGCAGAAAAAACATAAAAAATCAATAAATTTTCACAAAATTTTTATTGATAAATTTGTGACAATCGCGAAAAACCCGATCGCGGCGCGTGTTCCCGGCATTTTAAAAAACAAGCGATTTTGACGAAAAACAAGGGTGGCGCGCAGACAACTTCAGACGCAAACCGGCAAAAACGCAACGGCGCCGATGAAATTGCACCTATCTGGGCGGACGTCCCGGCCGTAACAGGTCAGCCGGTTGAATGAGCGTTGCCGGTATGCGCCCAAAACGGGCAGTTTTACCGACCAATGCACAAAAACACGCCGGCCTTGTAGACCGGCGTGTGGTTTTTATATAAAGCTACAGTTTACGCTCCATATACATATGCGGGACATGTCCGTCGGGATGCTCCTCGCCATAGGGGACAAAGCCCAGCTTCTGATAAAAAGGCATCGCCTGCACCTGCGCGTCTACCCGGATGGCGGCGGCGCCCTGCTGCCGGGCGGCCTCGATCAGGTCTTCAACCAGATACCGGCCCACCGACCGGCCCCGGTAAGGCTGTAATACCGCGATCCGGCCGATTTTGCAAACCCCGTCCTCCGGCGGCAATACCCGGCCGGTGGCAATCGGTTTTGCGCCGTCATATACCGCCAGATGGGTCGCATACGCGTCCAGCTCGTCGAATTCCGCGGCCGGATCATACCCCTGCTCGTCGCAAAACACCGACAGCCGCACCGCTTTTGCATCGTCAAACTGCCCGCTTTCCAGCGTTTTGGTCTGATACCATACTACACTGCGCCCGTCGAATACCGGGCCGGCCTTACAAACCTGCTGATAGCCCGAAAACCCCCGCACCCGGATCTTACAGACGCAGCACACGCAGGCCCCAACGCCGCAGCCCATCCGTTCTTCCAACGATACGAAACACGGGGTTCTCGCATCGGCGCACATGCCCGCCACGTTTTTGAGCATCGGCGTCGGGCCGCAGGCCATCACGCAGCCCGCGCCCTGCTGCAACAGCGGCTGCAGCGGCTGGGTAACAAAACCGTGTATACCATAGCTGCCGTCGTCGGTGCAGACGGTTACGGTCTGCGCGACCTGTTTAAAATCCTGCTCTAAAATCACTGCCTGTCTGGAGCGAAAGCCTAAAATCACATGAACGTCAATGCCCAGTTCTGCGGCGGTCCTGGCGGTTTTCAGCATCGGCGGAGAACCGATACCGCCGCCGATCAACACCACCTGCGCCGGTTTTTTGATAAACGAAAAGCCCCGACCCAGCGGACCAAAAATCTGTAAAGACGCGCCGGCCGGCTGCTGTGACAGCCAGGCAGTGCCCTTGCCCTTCACCTGATATACAAACCGCGCGGTGCCTGCTTTGGGGTCGGTGTCGCAGATCGAAATCGGGCGGCGAAGCATCAGCCCGCCGCATAAAATATTGGCAAACTGCCCGCAACCCGCGTTTTGCGCCAAATAATCCGCTCTGACCGTCAGGTCAAAGATCCCGTCGGCGATCTGACGGTTGCTGAGAATTTCACAGCGTTCATCGGTATATTGCAAGTACATCCCGCCCTTTCGAAAATAACCAGCTCATTTTACAACAGGATACCACGCCCCGTCAAAAAATGCAAGGGCGCATATAGTATAACCGGTTTTCATCAAAAAACAGCACCCGCCGTCAAAAGCGGCGGACGCCGACGAAACAAAACGCGCCCAATCTCTGATCAACCGTTTTTACAGCCCGCCGCCATACCAAAAAACCGGCCGCCGCTGTATGCATATAGCCGTTGCCGGCTGTTCAGGCGCCCCGGCCGGAGCCTTTACATTCCGCGTCCAGGCCGCCGGCACGGGCATAGGCAAACAGATACTGCTGGGCGATGCCGCCATACCCGTCAAAGCAGGCGGGCAGCCCGCCGGGATACAGCGCCGCCGTCACCCGGCGCATCCATACGTCCATCGGAAACGCTTCAAACCGCCCGCAGGAAAACAGCAGCACACAGTCGGCCACCTTCGGGCCGACGCCCCGGATCTCCATCAGCGCCGCCCGGGCCTGTTCATACGGCGCGCTCTGTAAAAAAGACTGGTCAATCTGCCCGGCAGCCAGCTTACGCGCCGCATCGAGAATATATGTTGCGCGAAAGCCCGCC
>CALWVC010000089.1 GCA_944384865.1 uncultured Clostridia bacterium | reverse complement strand
TGACCGGTAGAATCCATTCCTATGAATCCTTTGGCGCGGTAGACGGGCCGGGCATACGGTTTGTGGTGTTTATGCAGGGCTGTTTGCTGCGTTGTCTGTATTGTCATAATCCGGATTCCTGGGATTGTTCCGGCGGAGAGCAGATTGGCGCGCAACAGCTGCTGCAAAAGATCCTTGCCTGTAAAAGCTTTATCAAAAAAGGCGGCGTTACCTTTTCAGGGGGCGAGCCGTTACTGCAGGCTGATTTTGTGGCGCATATGACCGCGCTGTTGCAGCAGCACGGTCTGCATGTGGCGATCGACACCTCCGGGGCGGTACCGCTGCAGCGCTGCAAAACGGCGGTAGACGCAGCTGATTTGCTGCTGTTGGATATCAAAGCGCTGGACCCGGAGCTGTGCGTGACGCTGACGGGCCGGGACAACCGGCAAGCGTTGCAGATGCTGGATTTTCGACAGCAGCAAAACAAACCGGTCTGGATCCGGCATGTGGTTGTACCCGGCTATACGCTGGATGTTGACCGGCTGCAGCAATTGGCGGCCTTTTTGAAAAGCTATTCCTGTATTGAACGGGTGGAGCTGCTGCCGTTTCATAAAATGGGCGAATATAAATGGAAACAACTCCGGCTGCCATATACGCTGGAAGCCGTACAGCCGCCGCAGGAACCCGACCTGCGCCGGGCAAAAGAACTGTTTAAAAGCTATGGGCTGCCGGTTGACGATTTGCCCGCATAGCATCGCTATATGATTTGTTTCTTCAGATTAAGGCGATCAGATCTCTTCCGCTCTTGACAAACGCCCGCAGGTATATTACAATGAGACCCGCGAGTAAATTGTGCGGTCGCGCCGGCTTGGCCGGTGAGGAAAGTCCGAGCATCACAGAGCAGGATAACGGCTAACAGCCGCCGGGGGCGACCCTAGGGAAAGTGCAACAGAAAGGTACCGCCGCGCCTGGCGCGGTAAGGGTGGAAAGGCGAGGTAAGAGCTCACCGGCGCGCAGGAGACTGCGCGGCCGTGTAAACCCTATCCGATGCAACATTGACAGGGGGCATACGTCTGCTCGGCGTTACCCCGAAAAATGGCTGGAGGCGGGCGGCAACGTCCGTCCAAGATAGATGACCGTGCACGACAGAACTCGGCTTACAGATTTACTCGCAACGGTTTTACCGACAAAGCCGCAGGGGTGGATGTATAATCCATCCCTGCGGCTTTTTACAATATACATCATGAACTGAAATTGCATCATCTGATATGCTTTGATATTGCGATCACGGTAATCTGACTTGTGAGATTCTTCAAACATCATGCTTCTTTAAAGAATCGTTTGATCAACTCGCAAACGATCAGCGGCAAAATAGCCAGCAGGATCACAATGCCCCATTGCGGCAGATTGAGCGGAACTGTTTTAAATACGGCGGCCAGCGGCGGAAATGCGACGACAGAGACCTGCATGGCGGCGCATATTACAAACGCGCCTGCCATTTTAAGGTTGCTGAAAAAACCGATTTTGAACAGCGAGTGATTGCTTCGGACATTAAACGCATGCACGAGCTGTGACAGGCTTAATACACAAAAGGCCATGGTCCGTCCTGCATACGGAGTACCGCTGACGTCAAACAGCGTACGTCCGATCAGGAAGCCCAGCAGCGTAAAACCGCCGATCATGCAGCCCTCCAGCAGAATATCCACACCCAGCCCGCCGGAAAACATGCCGGCCTTTGGATGGACAGGTTTTCGATACATCACATCCGGTTCCACCGGCTCGAACCCCAGCGCAATCGCCGGCAGTGAATCGGTTACAAGATTGACCCACAGCAGCTGAATGGCGATCAGCGGCGTGGGCAGACCGCAAAGCGAGGCGATGAAAATGGTCAGGATCTCACCGATATTGCAGGACAGCAGGAAATGCACCGCCTTGCGGATGTTGTCATAAATGCCGCGCCCCTGCTTAACAGCGGCCACGATGGTGGAAAAGTTGTCGTCGGTCAGCACCATATCCGCGGCGGATTTGGCAACCTGTGTGCCGTTTTGGCCCATAGCGCAGCCGATATCGGCCGCTTTCAGCGCCGGCGCGTCGTTGATGCCGTCGCCGGTCATGGCCACGACCTCGCCCCGCTGCTGATAGGCCTTGACGATTCGCACTTTATGCGCCGGAGAGACCCGGGCGAAAACATCGTATTTCTGTACATTCCGGCGCAGGGTATGATCGTCCATATGATCCAGCTCTTCGCCGGAAACGGCGGTGCAGTGCTGCCCGCTGCCGATTCCGATCTGGGCGGCGATCGCGCAGGCGGTGCGTTTGTGATCGCCGGTGATCATCACGGGTTTAATGCCGGCGCGCTTGCACAGCGCTACCGAACGGCGCACCTGTTCTCTGGGCGGATCCATCATGCCGATCAGGCCGCAAAAGATCAGATCCTGCTCCAGCTCACTGCCCGCCGGAACGGCAGGCAGGTCTTTATAAGCCACGCCCAATACGCGCAGCGCATCCGACGCCATATCCAGATTGCGCTGTTCAAAGCGCTGCCGCAGACCGGGCGTCAGCGGCTCGGCGGTATTCTGGCGGTTATAACGGCTGCAAAGCGGCAGTAAAATATCCGGCGCGCCCTTGACGATCACCCGATAGCCGCCGGTATGGCGGTGAACGGTGACCATCCGTTTGCGCACAGAATCAAAGGGCAGTTCTTTGATACGGACATACTGCTGCTCCAGCGCCGCCTTGGTGACGCCGCCTTCGGCGCATTTTAAGACAATCGCCGTTTCAGTGGGGTCTCCTTTGGCGGTGAGCGTCCCGTCAATGCGATCCAGTGTGGCGTTGTTGCACAGCGTCGCCAAAGCCAGCGCCTGTCTGAAATCAGAGGATTGCGGATCCAGCGCGCCATCGGCGCCGCAGACGCGGGTGACGGTCATTTTATTCTGCGTTAGCGTACCGGTTTTGTCAGAGCAGATGACTGTGGCGCTGCCCAGCGTTTCTACCGCGGGCAGCCGCCGGATAATCGCGCCGGTTTTCGCCATTTTCTGCACGCCGAAAGCCAGAACGACGGTGACGATAGCGGGCAGTCCTTCCGGAATGGCCGCCACGGCCAGCGAGACAGAAAGCATAAAGGTGTCCAGCGCGGGAATATGGCGAATCAGTCCCATGACAAAGATCAACGCACAAATGACGACGGCGGCGATCCCCAACAGCTTTCCGGTGTGCGCCAGCCGTTTTTGCAGGGGGGTCATGCTGTCTTGCTGGTTATTGATCAGATCGGCGATCCGGCCAAGCTGGGTCTGCATCCCGGTTTCACAGACAGCGGCCAATCCGCTGCCCGCAACGACGGCGCAACCGGCGTAAATCATATTACAGCGCTGTGCCAATGCGGTTTTGCCCTGCAGTGTTTTGGTCGCATCCTTTTCAATCGGCACGGATTCGCCGGTCAGCGCCGATTCTTCGGTTTTCAGCCCGACGGTATGCAGCAGCCGCGCATCTGCAGGGATCAGGTCGCCGGCCTCTAAACGGATAATATCGCCGGGAACCAGGTTTTCCGCCGGAATCTGCATGGTTTTTCCGGCGCGGATGACCGTCGTTTCCGGCGCGGTCACTTTTTGCAGCGCGGCGATGGCGTGTTCCGCCCGACTTTCCTGTAATACACCGGTGACGGCATTCAGCAGCACAATGGCCAGAATAATGATCGGGTCGGTAAAATCGGCTTCGCCCTGTAACAGAGAAACGGCAAAGGAAACGGCGGCTGCCGCCAGCAGAATGATGATCATAAAATCGCAAAGCTGGTCTAAAAATTTAGAGAGCAGCCCTTTTTTCTTTTTTGCGTGCATTTTATTGCCGCCAAACTTTTGCAGCCGGCAGACCACCTGGGCTTCAGGCAGGCCTTGTTCCGGATCGGTATGTAGCTGCTCCACCGTTTGGGCGGCAGTAAGATTTTGCCAGTCCATCAAAAAACCCCTTTGTTGGTTGCTTGTTTCAATATATGCAGCGCCCCGGGAAGAACATGCCCGATTCTGTAACGGAAAAGCGCAATATGTGATTTGACGGTATATTCTGCGCTTCAAAACGGATGTATCCGTATTAAGATTGTCCGCAAAGCCGCCGTGATCTGTTTTGGCCTGCGCCGGCAAAGCCTTTGAAAAAAACGATTGAAACAATCTTTTTCAAACGTAAAAAATCGCTCCTGTCTAAACCAGAAGCGATTTGTATCGTTGTATTTGAGGTTCGTTGTTTGAACATTTCGTCGTATTATGTACGGTTTCTGCGGATCAGCAGGTCGGCGCCCAGTCCGGCGATAGCGGTCGTCACCAGACAGCGAAGAGCAGTGTCCGCCAGTTCGTCCGGTTGCGGCAGCGCTGCGGTTTGCTCCGGCGGCAGCAGCGTACAGAACAGCGCGGCGCCCATCAGCAGGATGGCCAGCAAAACGCCGCTGAACAGCACCCATAGGCCGAAAGATGTAAGGCTGGGGTGCGACAGGGTTTTTAAAAAGTTGCGCATTACGGGATCTTCCTTTCCGGAGCAGTGATATGAGCGCAGCTGAAAAAGTGAAAACGTTCCGGTCAGCGGTCTGCAGGAGCTGCAATAGCATCCGGCCTTTTTTCTGCGCTCCGGTTATGTTTACTGTATCATAGAATGCCGTTTTTGAAAACTGATAAAATATTGGAAAATAAACCATTTTTTCATTTCAGTATGCAGTGACGGATAAACGCCGGAACATATGACGCAGTAACGTATATAGATGCAATTTAGGGCAATCGCGTTGTCGGTGTGTTTATAAAAAAGAGTTGAAAAATCAGATAAAATATGTTATTATTGACCAAACTGAGGTAGGAGTGATGACCAGGTGAAATGCCCGTATTGCGGTTACGAGGAAAGTAAGGTAATTGATTCGAGACCCACCGATGAGGGCGAGCGGATTCGCCGCCGGCGCGAGTGTATCGGCTGCCATAAACGGTTTACAACCTATGAAATCATTGAAAGCCTGCCTGTGATTGTGATCAAAAAGGATAAATCCAGGGAGACCTTTGATCGCAATAAGTTAATCAACGGAATGCTGAAGGCGGCGGAGGGCTGCCAGATTTCGGTGGATACCATTGAACGCGCAGCAGACCGCATCGAAGCCTCTTTGCAAAATTCGTTGGACAGAGAAGTGACCTCGATGAAAATCGGTGAACTGGTGATGGACGAACTGAAAAACATCGATGAGGTGGCGTATGTTCGTTTTGCGTCGGTTTACCGGCAATTCCGCGATATCAATACATTCATGGAAGAACTTAGCAAAATTTTGAATGATAAAAACAAAAAATAACGATTGCCGTTATTGCCAACGCCAGCTAAGGAAATTTTATCTATTGGAATTTGTGCGATACAAATTCCCTGCTTGCTGCGGTGCAGGACATATGAGATACTGTGAGTGGAATCATTCTATATTCGTTTTGCAAGGAATAATTTATGGAAAATCGGCTTGAAATATTACGCAATAAAATTGATAATATTATTTTGAATGAGAAATCAGATCATATCCGTATGTATATCTCTCATATGTATGGCGTTGCACGATTTTGTACATTGTTAGCTATGAAAAGGAATTTGAATGTTGAACTTGCCGCAACCTGTGGAATGCTTCATGATATATTTTATATGTCCGGCGGCAGCAGCGAGAATCACGCTGCAAAGGGTGCAAAACAAGCAGAAACGATATTGAAAACAATGAGGTTATATAGTGATGACGAAATTAAAATAGTTACTACCGCTATTTCAAGACATCGTGATAAAACACACATGCACGAACCATATGACGAATTATTGAAAGATGCAGATGTCATGGATCACTGTTTATACAATACTGCGTTTCCCATAGCACAGTGGGAAATGGAACGCTATCGTAATCTGCTGATAGAATTTGGAATTAACGAGACAAAATGCGTATACTCTTACACAAATTAACATCCCCCGAAGGAACAAACGCTTTCGGAGGGTGTTTTTCTTAACTTCCTTATTTGGTGCCGCCCTTATGGCCGTCTCGTTTTGACCGGAATATCGATCGTTAAAGGAATGGCTGTTTGTATGGTTGTTTTTGCACAAATGCGAAAATAATTGATGAAACCAACGCCTGATTGATATTTATCAATGTTTTGAAAACAGCGGTGGTAAGA
>CALWVC010000088.1 GCA_944384865.1 uncultured Clostridia bacterium | reverse complement strand
GCGACTTTGACCATTGCATGACGTAAAATCTGATCGCCCAGCTTATAGCCCGGTTGTAACACTTCGGTGATCATATTAGCGCCCACCGAGTCGTCGTCTACCCGCATCACCGCCTGGTGCAGATTGACGTCAAAAGGCTCGCCCTTGGGATCAATCTGTTCCAGCCCCAGCTTCTCAAGCGCATCCATCAGGCTTTTGACGGTCATTGTAATGCCTTTGGCATAATCCGCCGACGTATCGTCCGCCGCCATCGCCCGGTTGATATTGTCGATGCAGGGCAGCAGCGCTTTCAAAGTCTCGCCTTTTACAAAAGCGGCCGCCGTCGCCCGCGCAGCGGTTTCCCGCTTTTTGAAATTGTCAAATTCTGCGGCGGTGCGCAGCAGCAGGTCGTTCTTTTCGTCCCGCTCTTTTTGCAGCGTTTTAATCTGTTGCTGCAACTGTTCAATTTGCTCGTCCTTCTGCGCGGCGTCTTTTTTACACTTTTTGTCTTTTGATGGTTTTTCCGGCGTTTCCTCCGTCTGTTTGCAGCAGTCCGCCGGCTGCGCGGTTTGCCCGCAGCAATCTGCCGGCTGTCCATCGCAGGGGTTACAGCTGCAATTCTTTTCGTCGTTCATTGTGTCAGATCCTTTCTAAAAATCATCCGAAAACCGTTCGGTCAACAGCCCGCCCAGCCTGTCTTTGAAATATAAAACGCTGGGAATAATATGCTCGTAATCCATGCGGTCGGGTCCTAAAATTCCGATGGCGCCGACGTCGCGGTCGCCGATGCAATAATGGGTGACGATCATACCGGAGCTGTTCAGCGCATCCTCGCCGGTCTCGTTGCCAAGAATAATCGAAAGCCCGTCTCCGGCGCGTCGCAAAATATGCAGCAGCGCCAGGTCGTTCTGCAGATAGTCAAACAGCAGCTTGGCCCGTTCGGCTGAAAATTCTCGATGGGTCAGCAAATTGGTCCCGCCTTTGAGTTTGACCTGCGATTCGGCGATGTCGTTGGCAGCGTCCATCAATGCGGAGATCGCGGGTGCGGCGGCCAGGGAATCTTCGTCCAGCATCAGCAGCAGGCTTTGCATCATCACAGGATTCAGCGCATCCAGCGGCAGGCCGTAAACCTCCTGCTGCAAAACGGCGTCGATTTTCTCCAGCAACGCGCTGGTTACCGGGCATTCAAACCGGAACAGCCGGCTTTTCATCATACCCGAAGATGCAAGCAACACCAGAATCGCGGTATGCCGCGATACCTGCATCAGCCGAACGTTTTTAATATAAGCCTCCCGGTCGGCGGGAGTGGTCAGCAGCGCCGCGCAGCCCGTCAGCTCGGCCAGCGCCTCGCAGGAATCCTCCACCAGACTGTCAGGCTGTTGGGCGCAGTGGGGAAAGATGCTGTCGATACGGTCTTTGACGGCCTGTGGCAGCCGGCAGTTGGGCAGCAGATTTTCGATAAAATAACGGTATCCTGCTGCGGTGGGGATTCTACCCGCCGATGTGTGCGGCTGTTCCAGCAGCCCCAGCTCGCACAGCCGGTTCATAGCGGCGCGGATGGTCGCGGGGGACAGATTCATCGACTGTGCGTCCCGCAGCGCTTTGGATCCTACCGGTTCGCCGGTTGTGATATAAGAACGGATCACGGCGTTTAAAATGGATGCTTCCCGCTGTGTCAGCAGCATGAGGCTCACCTCTTTCTGTTTTATACAACTTGGCACTCAAACACGCAGAGTGCTAACAAGTATAATTTACCACCGCCGGGGCAGATTGTCAATAGGTTAATTGTAAACAAAATGTTAAATTATCTGACCTTTTTTGACCTTTAACATTTTTTGAAAAATCCGTATAAGCCGGCGGCCGGCGGTCAACAATAAAATCAAAAGAAAGGATGAAGCTACATGAGTCAGATGCAGTTTGAGGATACAAACAAACGAAAGACAGGCAAACGCAAAACGCTGTTTTTCTCACTGGCGGTTTGTCTGCTGGCGCTGGGCGCGGGAACCTGGTCGGCGCTGGACAGTATGCGAAGGGAACAGACGGTGCGGCCGGACCAGCAGACCGAGGCGCCGGTTTCTGAAGTTCCGGTACAAAATGTGGTGGAATCGGTGACCGCAGGGCCGGCTGTGCCGGTGGAAACCGAAGCGCCGACGTCTGCGCCGCAGCCTGAAACCACCGAAAAACAACCGTCGGATACCGCCGGATTTTTTGTGATGCCCATCGGCGGCCAGATCATCAAGGGCTTTGATCTGAAACAGCTGCAATATTCAGAAACCTACGACGACTGGCGGATCCATCTGGGCGTCGATATTGCGGCGGAGGAAGGAACCGAGGTCAAAGCCGCCGGCGACGGCAGAGTCACAAAAGTATATACAGATACCGTGCTGGGCAATACCGTGGTCATCGACCATGGCAACGGCATTATCGCATATTACAGCGGGCTGAATAATCCGCTGGTGGAAGAAGATGCGGTCGTAGAGGTGGGAACGGTTCTGGGCGGCGTCGACAGCGTGCCGGGCGAACTGGTAGATCCGCCGCACCTGCATTTTGCCGTTCAGAAAAACGATGTATATATTGATCCGGAATCGCTGTTTGAACAGGAATAAAAACAGGCCGGCCGCATATACTGACAACAGAAAGAAACGCGCGCCCCCGTTTGATCGTTTCAGGGGCACCGAAAACCCGCCGCGGGGTTGATTACCTTGCGGCGGGTTTTTGGGTGCGTTATAGAGCGCTGTGGAGTTGTATCACAGATCGTTATAAACGGGAGGCCTGATCCTCCGGCTCTGCTGCGCCGGCTTCGACAGCCCGGCGCTTTTTGCCGGGCGGCAGGTGTTTGTAAATCACCAGCGCCGAAATGGCCGCGCAGCCGATTAAGGCGGTATAGTCGCCGGTAAACGGCAGACAGGCCAGCATGGTCAATGTAAAGGCGCCATAGCTGCAAATACTGCGCCGGCGGTGGGATTTGATTTTATATATCGCCGAAAAGAACAGATACCATACCGCCAGTACCAATACGGCGAAGGTATGGGGCACGGCGCCCAGCAGCACGCCGAAGGAGGTCGCGATCGATTTCCCGCCTTTTTTGCCAAACAGCGTGATGGCATGGCCCAATACCGGCGCGAACAATACCCCGGAGAACAACGGATTATCGTAGGAAACAAACTGTACCGCGATCCATACCGGTACCGCGCCCTTTGCCAGATCCAGCAGCAGGCACAAAATCCCCATCGTCCGCCCGGCGTAGCGGAACACGTTATAAACCCCCGGGTTATGGTCGGGGCTACATGCTGTAATATCGATGCCCTGCAACAGCCGCGGCAGCCAGTAGCTGAACATCACGCTGCCGCAGACAAAACCGGCCGCGCCGAATAATATGTATTTAAACATCCTCTATCACCATCTTATGGGCGCAGATCTGCCGACAGATCTGCGCGGCCGCATCCTTGTTGATATTGCGACGCTGGGCCTCCAGCATCGCTTGCCGCAGCGTCGGGTTTTCCGTCAGCCGGATCGCCTTGGCCGCGGCGTCCGGCTCGTTTTTGGCCGCCAGCGCCATGCCGCGTTTTTCAAAAAACTGCATGTTTTTGGTTTCACACCCGGGAATTGGGTCTGTAAACACCAGCGGAACGTTTTTGACCGCCGCTTCGGTGGCAGTCAGCCCGCCGGGCTTGGTCAGCGTCACGTCGCAGGCGTCCATATACAGCGGAACCTGATCGGTAAACGGCACGGCCCGCACCCGGTGGGGCACAAGCTGTTCCTCCACCTGCCGGCGCAGCGTTTCGTTTCGGCCGGTCAGAATGACAATCTGGCAATCCGGCCGGCGAACCAGCAGCTGCCGGGCAATTTTTAAAATATGTCCAAAGCCCATGCTGCCGGTCATCATTAAAAAGATCGGTCCCGATTCCGGCAACCCTAATAACCGCCGGGCCCGCACCTGTTCGGTTTTGCTATTAAACCGGGCGGAAACCGGAATGCCGGTGCATCTGATGGACTGCGCGTCCATACCGCGGCGCACACATTCTTTTTTCAGATCCGGATGGGCGATAAACTGCAGATCCATCCGGATTTCCTCCCAGAACGGGATACAGGTATAATCGGTGGCGACGCCGCAGCACAGCGCGTCAAGGGCGTGTTTGCGCTTTAAATAGGTCAGGGCCTCGGCGGGGAACAGATGGGTGCAGATCACCGTGTCGAACTGCTGCTGTAAAATATATTGCCGCAGATCTTTGGCATACAGCTTGTTGGCCAGATAGACCGGCGAGCGCAGCCGGGTTCTGCTGTAGGCTTTTCCCACCTGATAGATCAGACCGAAGGCGGCGGGCGCTTTGACCGCGATACCGGTATAAGAGCGGCTCACGGCTTTGGAAGTTTTTTCACCGCCGAACAGCAGCGCATCTTTGCATTCACATGGAATATCCCGGCGCTGCAGTTCTTCATAGAGAGCCCCTGCAGCCGTGTTGTGTCCCTGCCCGGTGTTGCAGGACAGCAGCAATACGCGCATCGGAAATCCCCCCTGTGTTTTATAATATCCACGCCGGCAGCACCCATTTTAAAATCATATGTTCCCACCGGCGTATCTTTCAAAATCATATGTTCATTATACGCACGGCCGGGCGTTTTGTAAACCCTGTATTTTTGTGGATGCCTTGACAAACAGGGGCTGAAGGGCTATGATAATTTTCAAAAAAAGCAAATCGGAGGAAGAGCATGTCTATTGAAAAAGTGCGGGCATACTTGCATACATACGGCGCGGATGGGCGTATCCGAGAGTTTGACCAGTCCAGCGCGACGGTAGCGCTGGCGGCGCAGGCGCTGGGCTGCGAACCCTGTCGGATCGCCAAGACCATCTCGCTGCTGGTGGGTGAAACGCCGGTATTGATTGTGGCGGCGGGCGATGTTAAAATCGACAACCAGAAATTTAAGGCGCGATTCCAGACTAAGGCAAAAATGCTGCGTTTTGAACAGGTTGAGCCGCTGACCGGCCATCAGGTGGGCGGCGTTTGCCCCTTTGCGGTCAACGACGGCGTGCAGATTTATCTGGACACATCACTCAAGCGCTTTGAAACGGTGTTTCCCGCCTGCGGCAGCGCCAACAGCGCCATCGAACTGACGCCGGAGGAGCTGGAGCAGTTTTCCCGCGCCGCGGGCTGGGTGGACGTCTGCAAGCCGATGCAATGATCAGACGAGATGACGTCGGGGTCTTCTTGTCCGATTTTATGCCATATCTTTGATCGTTATGCGTGTTGCAGCGTCCAGCCGGCTGCATTTCAGATCAAAACTTCCGACAGCCGGCGGACTGCTTCGTCCAGCCGGCTGCAGTCTATGCCGGAATAGTTGATGACAAACCGGTGTGCAAATTGTTCATCCGGCTGCCCGGCATAATCCGCCAGGCAGGATAACCGAATACCCGCCCGGTCTGCGGCGTCAATGATCGCGCGGTCGCTGCGGGCGGTATCCACCGTCAGCAGAAAATGCAGCCCGGCGTTTTCCTCGGTAATCTGCACCCTGTCTTTCAGCGGGCTTTGCAGGATCGCGTGGATTACACTGTCCCGCCGGGTGCGATACAGGTTTTTCATCCGGTTGATGTGCCGTTCAAAATACCCTTCGGCAATAAACGCTGCCAGGGTATACTGCTCGAATACCGGCACCGTGCAGGCATAAAAGCTCATGGTGCGCCGGAACCGTTGCGACAGACCTTCCGGCAAAACCAGATAGCTGATCCGGATCGCCGGCGAAATGCTTTTGGAAAAAGTATTGATATACAATACTTTTTCGTGTTTGTCGATACTTTGCATGGTGGGAATCGGCCGGCCGGTAAAACGAAATTCACTGTCATAATCGTCTTCGATGATATACCGGCTGTCGGATTGATCGGCCCAGTGCAAAATCTGCTGCCGCCGGCCGATAGGCGTGACGATGCCGGTGGGATAATGGTGCGACGGGGAGATGTGCACCACGTCTGCGCCGCTTTGTTCCAGCTTTTGCAGATCCAGGCCCTGCCTGTCGATGGAAACCCGGCGGTAGCCCACATTGTTGATCTGATAAATCTTCGATATCTTTCCATAGCCGGGATCTTCTACCGCAAATACACGCTCCCGGCCCAACAGCTGGATGATCAGGTTATACAGATATTCGGTGCCTGCGCCGATGACCAGCTGTTCCGGCGATACCGGCATGCCGCGGGTGTGATACAGATCGTCGGCAA
>CALWVC010000087.1 GCA_944384865.1 uncultured Clostridia bacterium | reverse complement strand
AGATCTCCAGTCCGCCGATAACTGCCTGCGGAATGGCATAAATGCCCTGAATCAGCGGCGTAAAGCAGGAAATAATCATTGCAATGACCGCCGCCACAATCAACACCGGCACCGAAAACACCTTTGTAATCGCCATGGTGCTGATATTTTCGCCGTAATTGGTGCCCGCCGGGCCGCCCACAAAACCGGAAACCATATCGCCGATACCGTCGCCGATCAGATTTTTATCCAGCTTGCCGACCAGGTCATATTTTTTGGCCACACCCTTTTGTTTAGCCAGATTATTTACATAGATATCCAACTGATACATATGAGCTGTAGATTCTGGAATCGTCGCAATCGCAATGGGCATAATCGCGAACACTGCCGCCCAGGAAGCCTTCGGCAGCGTAAAAGCCGGCAGCGCAATCGGACCCCAGGACCAGATCGACGCACTCAGCGCCTCTGACGGAATCTGGCGGAACAGGCTCATCTCTCCACCGCCGAATGCCACCAGCAACCCGGCCAGACCGCAGCCGACCGCCGCGCCCAGAAGCAACGGCAGCTGACCCAGAAAGCCTTTTAAATAACGTGAAAAAATAATGGTAGACAGCAGCGTTACCAGTGAAACCGCCCACACCCAGTTCGAACCGGCGGCCGGCGCTGAGCTGGCCGTAAGCTCCGCCGCCGGCGCGGCATCGCTCAGGGCATTGCCCGCCAGCGTCAAGCCAATGATCATCGCCACCGGACCGGTGATGGTTGCAGGCAGCAGTTTTTCAACTGATTTTGTGCCAAAGAATCTTACCAACAGTCCGGCTGCGATCGAGATAAAGCCCGACATAATAATACCAAACTGGGCGTAAGAAATCGCCTCGCCGGGCAGGATGTCGCCCGAGCTCCAGTTTTGTAACGCTTCAGCCGTTTCCGGACTCACCAGCTTTTGAATTTCATCGCCCGCCATCAACCCGGCCACCGCTGTCAGATAAGAAAAACTCGAGCCGTAATACAGCGGGATCTGCCGCCGGGTGATCAAAATAAAACAGATGGTCGCCAGACCGCTGGCGAAAATGGTCGTGGAAACCTGAAAACCGGTCAGAAGCGCCACAGTTACCGTCGCCGGAAACATGACGATCACCTGCTGCACCGCATATAAGAACAGCTTCCAGATCGACGGCCGTTCGTCGGGCAGATAGCCCAATACTTGTTGTTTTCGCATGTTCATAATCCCCTCTTTTTATCATTCATTTTTGTTTAGCAATCATCCGCCGGATTTACACAAAAAAAATCTTGTCGCAAAGGCGGCAAGACAAAACTCCTTTCAAAACAATTATAATCCGGCTCGGCGTGGCGCCCCCGGGCGCTACACATTCAATAAACCAATCAATATAATAACATAAATTTAGGCTTTTTTCAATACAAATTTCAACAATTACCGATTTTTTTAATAAACATGTATATTCCCGTTGCATCTCGGTACACTAATCGTGGCTAAAGAAGAGATCAACGCGTTTGCATCAAACTTCTTCATGCCCGCTGTTTTTATTTTTTCCGTCAGGAGCGAATGAAAACAGCGTTTTTTATTTTTAATGTATCGCGCGCATGTGTCGGTGAAACGCCTGAAATGGCCGGCGACACGCGGCGCCCACCGCCACAAACGCGATATAACTTATCTGCGCCGATTGCGCCGGGGTCGGATGACGCCCGCCTAAAACAGCCGCGCGTACCGCCGGCGTGCTGCCAACAGTGTCAAAGGCCCGTATGAAAGCCGAAGCCAACAACCGGGCGATAGCCGCCTGATCCGGTTCCGATGCAGCGCAAAGGTTCAGTTCTCGTACTGCTGGGCGCATTTGAAAATTTTATAGGTGCCCGCGCGCCGGGGTTTTGCCGCGGGAATTGACTGGTCGGTAAAGCCCACCGCCAGCGAACCGGCACAGCGGTAGCCCGCCGGAACACCCAGTTGCCCGGCAAACGCCTGCCCCTGCTGTGAATCGAACATCCCTTTAGACGGCGCGTTGATCCAGCAACTGCACACGCCCAGCGATTCTGCCGCAAGCATCATATTGCCCAGCGCCAGACTGACCGACTGCATCGGCGTATGCGCCTGTGGATCTACAAAGGCAAAAATAATGGTATTCGCACCGTAAAACGGGTCGCCGCCCAACAACTCGCGTGCCTGCGCAACCAGCTGTGGCTGCTGCACCGCCGCAAAATACCATGGCTGGTCGTTCATGCCGCTGGCGGCATACAGGCCGGCCTTGATGATCGTTTCCAGCTGTTCGCCGGTAGGCAGCTCGTCATTATATGACCGCACACTGCGCCGGTTCATAATACATTCCATAACCTCGTTCATAAATCGTCTCCCTTTCTGCTATTTAATCTGATGTAGCGTCTGTGCCCTTGATTCGATCCATATAGGCTTTAAACGCCTGTTCATTTTTATTGTCGCCAAACTGGTAATAGCGCGTGTTCTTGAGCTTATCCGGCAGATATTGCTGTTTGACATAGTGATTTGGATAGTTATGAGGATAATTATAAAACTGCCCTTTGTTTGGATTATCCGCCCCGTCGTAATGCTTATTTTGCAGCTGCCGGGGAATCGGGCCATAGTTACCCTGCTCCACATCTGCCATGGCCGCGTTGATCGCGTTATATGCCGAATTGGATTTGGGCGCGGTGGCGACCAATACAACCGCGTCCGCCAGCGGGATCCGCGCCTCGGGCAGCCCCACCATCAGCGCCGCATCTACCGCGGCTTTGACAATCGGAATGATCTGCGGATATGCCAGCCCCACGTCCTCACAGGCGCACACCATCAGCCGCCGGCAGGCCGAGGGCAGATCGCCCGCAGTCAGCAGCCGCGCCAGATAGTGCAGCGCCGCGTCCGGATCTGAGCCGCGCATGGATTTTTGATATGCCGAAACGATATCATAATGCTCGTCGCCGTCCCGGTCATACCGCGCTGCGCTCATCTGGGAAAGCTGCCGCGCAGCCTGCGCGGTCACCAGCCGCACGCCGTTTTGTTCCGACGCGCCCAGGACGCACATCTCCACCCCGTTGATGGCTTTGCGGACGTCCCCGCCGCAGCGGGTGGCAATAATCTGTTCAACCCCCGGTTCGATCTCGATCTCGCCCAACTCCTGCCGCATCTTCTCAAACGCCCGGTGAACTGCCGGTACAATCTCTTCGGCCGTAACCGACTTAAACTCAAACACCGTGCAGCGGCTCAAAATAGCGCTGTATACATAAAAATATGGGTTTTCCGTCGTGGATGCGATCAGCGTAATCGACCCGTTTTCGATAAATTCCAGCAGCGACTGCTGCTGCTTTTTATTCAGATACTGGATCTCGTCGAGATATAACAAAATGCCGTTCATGCCGGCCAACGTGCCGGTTTCGTCAATGACCGCCCGGATATCTGCGGTAGAAGCCGATGTGCCGTTTAATTTATGCAGGCGCATACCGGCATTTTCGGCGATAATCCGCGCCAGCGTAGTCTTGCCCACGCCGGATGGCCCGTAAAACAGCATATTGGGAATTGTCCCGCCGTTGATGATATTATACAACGGTTTCCCCGGACCGATCAGATGCTGCTGCCCCACCATTTCCTCCAGCGTTTTGGGACGCAGCCGGTCCGCCAAAGGCGCAGCCATAAAACTCCTCCTCTCGGTTTGCAAGACGCACTTCATAGATGCCGGCCGGCCGAAAATACCATCCTGCAAAACGGCGGAGCCCCGAACGACAGACCGCCCGGCCCCCGCCGTATCCGTAATTGCAGTATATATTCCATATCAAAGCCGGTACAACCGCGCGAACCCGACGGTATCAAAGAGTTCGGCAAAAATTATTCATACAACGGATATTTTTCACAGATGCCGTTTACCATGGCGCGAATCCGGTCCGCCTGCCCGTCAAAATCCACAATCGCAAGATGGATACACTCTGCGATCACATCAAAATCCTCTTCCTGCAGCCCGCGGGATGTCGCGGCGGGTGTTCCCAACCGCACGCCGCTGGTCACGAACGGGCTCTCCGGATCATTGGGAATCGCGTTTTTATTGGCCGTGATATACACCGCATCCAACCGGCTCTGCAACTCTTTGCCGGTCACACCGGTGCCGATCAGGTCCAGCAGCATCAGATGATTGTCTGTCCCGCCGGACACCAGCTTGTGTCCTCTGGAAACAAGGCCGTTTGCCAGCGCTTTGGCGTTTTTAACAATCTGCTGCTGATAAGCCTTAAACCCATCGGTCAGCGCCTCGCCGAAACAGACCGCCTTGGCCGCAATCACATGCATCAGCGGGCCGCCCTGTGTCCCGGGGAATACGCCTTTATTGACCGCTTTGCCATATTCCTCTTTGCACAAAATCAGGCCGCCTCTGGGGCCGCGCAGCGTTTTATGAGTCGTCGTGGTTACAATATCCGCATACTCTACCGGATTGGGATGCAACCCGGCCGCCACCAACCCGGCGATATGCGCCATATCTACCATAAACAGCGCTCCGACGCTTTTGGCAATCGCAGCGATCCGCTCAAAATCAATAATCCGGGGATACGCCGACGCACCCGCCACAATCATTTTCGGCTGGCATTCTTTGGCGGTCTGCTCCATCCGATCGTAATTGATATAACCGTCATCGTCAACGCCGTAAGGCACAAAATGATAGGTCGCGCCGGACATATTCACCGGCGAACCGTGGGTCAGATGGCCGCCGTGCGCCAGGTTCATGCCCATGACGGTATCCCCCGGCTTTAAAAACGAGAAATATACCGCCTGATTGGCCTGCGCGCCGGAGTGAGGCTGCACATTGGCAAATTCAGCGCCGAACAGCTCCTTGGCGCGATCGATGGCAATATTCTCAATCACATCAACACACTCGCAGCCGCCGTAATACCGCTTGCCGGGGTATCCCTCGGCATACTTGTTGGTCAGCACACTGCCCATCGCCGCCATCACCGCCGGGGAAACAAAATTTTCCGAAGCGATCAACTCAATGTTCCGCCGCTGGCGGCCCAGTTCTGCGGCCATGGCATCGG
Organism: uncultured Clostridia bacterium; assembly: GCA_944384865.1. Lineage (GTDB taxonomy): Bacteria > Bacillota > Clostridia > Oscillospirales > Acutalibacteraceae > RUG14109. The sequence goes on along the minus strand of CALWVC010000087.1, from coordinate 1,226 downwards.
CTACGGTTTTGTCGGTTTTTGCTACAAAACCAATGGTATCCATCAGATCAGCATACATCTAAAAACATCCTTTCAATTTACACACGGGTGTGTTATAATAACAATATTAAAATTATTATACATGAACCGCGTCTAAAACGCAATAAATATTGTCTTTTTCAGGAGGGATTATTTTGCCCGCTTACCGGCATGCCAGAAGAAAAGCCAATTACCTGCCCTTTACAATCGCTGTTTGCGCAGTGGTTGCGGTAATTATTATAACGGTGATTGTGATCGTTGCAACTTCCGGCGATGAACCCACCCATTCTGCGAATACAACTACGACGGCCACAGCTTCCACCCACCCGGCGGATACCACTGCCGAATCCACTACGATCAGTACTACTGCCGCCAGCACCACCACCGGTAGCGCCACTGGCAACCGCACCTCCGGCAGCGGCAGCGCCGGCAACAGCGGCTCTGGAAGCGGGGCCGGCAGCGTCTCCGGCTCTTCAGACAACATGCTTTATACCGGCAGCCTGTTGACTGTGCCTGTTTCCGGTAGTGTCACCAAAACCCAAAAGGAAGTTAAATATGGCCTGCAGATTCTGGTGAATAACAATTATAATTATGATGAAAGCCAGCCTACCGATCATGTGTTGATGAACGCGTTTTCCGGCCGCGCTTATAAAATTGCCTACAACAATCTGGACGCTGACCGGTTCACATTGAAAGAATTCAACCGCATGACCGCCGATTTTAAAAACATCTATCCGAACGAATATTTACAGGTCTGCAGCGGCTACCGCACCATCGCCACCCAAAAGCGCAATTTCGACAACAGCGTTGCCGAAAACGGGCTGGAAGAAACGCTCAAATGGTTTACCAGGCCGGGCTACAGCGAGCATCATACCGGTTTTTCCATTGATTTTAATACCAACGCTTACGGCAGCGCCGCCTTTACCGGCAAAGGCAACCAGGCGTGGTTTTCGAAAAACTGCCATAAATATGGTTTCATCCTGCGCTATCAGGCGGATAAATACGATATTACCCGCGTAAATGCCGAGCCCTGGCATTTTCGGCAGGTCGGTATTCCGCATGCGGATTATATCATGAAAAATAACCTGTGTTTAGAGGAGTATATCGACAAGATCAAAAATTACTCTCATGACGACCCGCTGACCATCACGCCGGACGCCGGCGGCACCTATAACGTCTATTATGTAAAATCGACCGGCGCATCCACG
>CALWVC010000086.1 GCA_944384865.1 uncultured Clostridia bacterium | reverse complement strand
GGCAAAGCCAACCCATCTGTGAAAATACTGGACAGACTCGCCGCCTATTACGGCGTTGCCACCAGATCGCTGTTTGATGAATAGATTGACCCATCATAAAATGACCAGACGCAAAAAGCCGGCGGGCGTCGATGAGAGCGCTATTAAGTTTGGTGAACTGTTAAAAATGGTCGTTTCGGATATTCGTAAATAACAAGTCAGAAAAGCGTTTTTCTATGCGTGCTGAAGTAGACGCTGTTCATGTTCCGGTTGGCGCGTTTTCAGAGTGGTTTGTCGCAACAGAAAAAATTTTAAAGGCCTGTACGAACGCCAGAGAGATCCTGTTACAAAAAATGCAGCATATTATCAGTGCGGGCAGAGAATTTTGTTTGCACGCTTGCCGGCCGGGTTGATAAATCGGTTTTTCCGGCTTGCGCTTTATCCGGTTCTACAGTATAATAAACTTGTCTATGATATGGGCGTTTTGCGCCGGGATTGGCTGTAACGGCCTGATCAATACCGGCATAGGGGGTTGACGGATGCGTGATGGATTTGCGGGATATCATCCGGCTGTAAATATGGTCTATTTTGCCGCGGTGCTTGTATTCGCCATGTTTTTGATGCATCCGGTTTGTCTGCTGATCTCGCTGGCGTCGTCGGTAGGCTATGCGCTTTGCCTGCGGGGGGAACAGAGCGGCCGGTTTAAAATTCGTTATCTGCTGCCGTTGCCGGTGCTGGTGATGCTGTTGAACCCGCTGTTCAACCACAGAGGGCTGACTGTTTTATGTGCGCTGCCCTCCGGCAATCCCCTGACGCTGGAATCGGTGCTATACGGCGCCGCCGCCGGCTGTCTGATGGCCGCGGTGCTCAGTTGGTTTTATTGCTATACGGCGGTGATGACATCAGACAAGTTTGTCTATCTGTTCGGATGGGTGATTCCGTCGATGAGTCTGGTGCTGTCGATGACGCTGCGTTTTGTGCCCCGGTTTCGGGCGCAGTTTCAGGCGGTGCGTCAGGCCCAGCGGTGTATCGGGCGCGATCTGTCCAACGGCCGGCTGCTCCAGCGGATGCGGCACGGTGTCCGCATTCTGTCGGTTATGGCTTCCTGGTCGATGGAGCATGCGGTGGAAACCGCCGATTCGATGAAAAGCCGGGGCTATGGGCTGCCGGGGCGAACGGCGTTTTCCATTTATCGATTTCAACGGCGGGACGGCTGCCTGCTGGCGTTGATTCTGCTGTTGACGGCTTATATCGCCGCCGGCGGGTTGTTGGGCGGCCTTTCGTTTGATTATTTTCCCGTCGTGGGCGGACAAGTATACGGCGTTTATACGGTGACGGTCTATATCGCCGATCTGATTCTGTGTCTGCTGCCGGCCATTTTACATATAAAGGAGGCCCAAACATGGAAATCATCTCGGCTGCGGGCCTGAACTTTCGGTATCCGTCGGCACAGACACAAGCGCTGTGTGATATAAGCTTTTCGCTGCCTGCCGGTGTGTTTGCAACACTGTGCGGTCCGTCCGGCTGCGGAAAAAGCACACTGCTTCGGCAGTTTAAAAGCGCGCTGGCGCCAAACGGAGACCGGCGTGGCGTCGTTTTGTTTGACGGCCGCCCGCTGGCGCAGGTCGATGCCCGTACCCAAAGCGGACAGATCGGCTTTGTCGGGCAATCGCCGGAAAATCAGATCGTGACCGACAGGGTGTGGCATGAACTGGCGTTTGGGCTGGAAAGCCTGGGAACAGATCCGGCTGTTATCCGCAGCCGCGTGGCGGAAACGGCCAGCTTTTTCGGTATTCAAAACTGGTTTGAACAGGATGTCAGCATACTGTCCGGCGGGCAGAAGCAGCTGTTGAATCTTGCGTCGGTGATGGTGATGCAGCCGCAGTTGCTGCTGCTGGACGAGCCCACGGCACAGCTGGATCCCATCGCAGCCAGCGCGTTTTTATCGGTGGTCGGGCGAATCAACCGGGAGCTGGGCACGACGGTGCTGATCGCCGAGCACCGGCTGGAGGAGGTGCTGGCCTACAGCGACCGTCTGCTGGTCATGGAGGCCGGCCGGCTGGTAGCAGACGGCACGCCGGAGAAGGTCGGTAAGCAGCTTCAAAGCTGGAATAACCAGATGTTTGACGCACTGCCGGCGCCGGTGCGGATCTGGGCCGCAGTGCCGGACAGCGGCGCGCAGTGCCCGTGGACACCCGGCGCAGGCCGGGCGTGGCTGACGCAGTACGCCGCGGCCCATTCGCTGCGGCCCGTCCCACAGGAAAATGCGCCGCCGGCGGACGGCGCGCCGGCGCTGGAAATTGACAACGTGTGGTTTCGCTATGACAGACATGGGCCGGATGTGTTGAAAGGCGTTTCACTGCGGGTTCGGCCGGGAGAATTGCTGGCGGTTCTGGGCGGCAACGGTACCGGAAAGAGCACGATGCTTTCCATAGTTACCGGCGCACACCGGCCGTATCGCGGACAGATCCGGTTGTGCGGCCGGCCGGCCCAGCAAATCGGCAATTTGTTTGACGGGCTGTTAGGGGTGTTGCCGCAAAATCCGCAGACGCTGTTCACCTGTTCTACCGTGCGGCAGGAGCTGGAGGAAATGGTTGACGGCCGTGAATTATCGCAACAGGCGCGGCATGAGCGGGTACAGTCTATGCTTCGGTTGTGCGATCTACAAGCGCAGGCGCAACAGCATCCCTATGATCTGTCCGGCGGGGAGCAGCAGCGGGCGGCGCTGGCCAAGGTATTGTTGCTTTCGCCGCAGGTGTTATTGTTGGACGAGCCGACCAAAGGGATGGATGCGGCGTTTAAGCGCCGGTTTGCCGCTATTTTGCAGCGGCTGTTGCAGCAGCATATCGCCATCGTGCTGGTCAGCCATGATATAGAGTTTTGCGCAAGCTATGCCCATCGCTGCGCACTGTTTTTTAACGGGAGCATTGTCAGCGAGAATCCCCCCCGCGCATTTTTCAGTGAAAACCGGTTTTATACCACGGCTGCTTGCCGAATGGCGAAGGGGATCATCCCGGGGGCGGTGACGGCGGCGGATATTATCACGGCCTGTGGCGGCGATCCGCCGGCGCGGCCCGGCTTACCGTTGGATCTGCCGCCTGCGCCGCCAGATCGTGCGGGTGCGGCAGATGCGGATACAGGCGCGCCGTCAGGCAGCGTGCATTCACAAAGTAAAGGCCGCCGAATATGGCGCTTTTTCGCGGGAACTGCCGGTGTGCTGTGTTTGGTGATTGCGGCGCTGTCTGCACTGGGCATAGTGCGGTTACCGGTTTTGTCGTCTATGGAAATTTTTGCGCCCTACGTGCTGCTGGCGGCCGCGGTGTTGCTGTTTGCGGCGGCAAGCGCTGGGCGGCGGACGCAACGCCGGGGTGTGCCGTCGCTCCCGGCCCGACGTAAGCTGCCCAAACGAACCAGATTTGCGGTTGTCATACTGTTGCTGGCGATCCCCGTCACTGTGACCGTCGGGTTGATTGCTTTTGGGGAACAACGTGCGCTGGCAGTTTCTTTATTGGTGCTGTTAGAAGCGATGCTGCCGTTTTTTCTGACCTTTGAGGGACGCAGACCGCAGGCGCGGGAATTGGTTGTGATTGCCGTGCTCTGTGCGCTGGGTGTAGCGGGACGCAGCGCGCTGTATATGTTTCCGCAGTTTAAGCCGGTGGCGGCGCTGACGGTGATTGCGGGCGTGGCACTGGGCGGCGAAACGGGGTTTCTGGTAGGCTCGATGACCATGCTGGTTTCCAATATCTTTTTCGGGCAGGGACCATGGACGCCGTGGCAAATGTTTTCCACCGGGCTGATCGGTTTTCTGGCAGGGATTCTATATAGCAGAAACGTGGTATTTCGCCGTGGTGGCCGGCTGTCGCTGTCGGTGTTTGGTTTTTTTGCGGTGTTGCTGCTGTATGGCGGCGTTATGGATACGGCGACCGCCATTATAGCCCGCGCACCGTTGCGTCTGCCGTCGCTGCTGGCTTATTGGACGGCGGGGCTGCCGATGAATCTGGTTTATGCGCTGGCGACGGCTGTGTTTTTGTTTTTGCTGGCAGAGCCGATGGTGGGCAGATTGGACCGCGTCGATCAAAAATATGGGCTTTTTTCATAAAAGAAGGACGCGCAGCCCTGTCTGAGTGCCGCCGGTGAACAGCGCTGTTTTGCTGCGGTGATCAGAATAAAAAGAGCCGGATTTATAATCCGGCTCTTTCTCTGCCCACAGTGAACCAACAACAGATTGGAATAACGGCAAAGAAGATTGTAATGATGAAATGTATAAATGATTCTATCAGATTCACAAATCTGGCTGCCGTAAGGTGGAAACTCGCGGCAACTTTATCTGTCGGCAGATTCTGCTTAAAATGGTTGCGCATTTTTGAATCAGACAACAATATTATAGAGAAAAAACAGGCGTCTGGGGGCATGTGTCCTTTATTTGCAGATTTTTGTCCCTGAAATGAACAAAAGTTATCACTGGCTTACGGCAAAGGGGCTGGTTCAGAGATAGGCATGTCGCCTGACGACATTTACATTACAGATAGCTGCCGCGAACCCTGAAAAACTGCTGCCGGACCGTCTGTAATTTCGAGCGGCTGACAGGCAGCCGTATGCCGTTACAGCATAGCAGCGTGTGGTTTTCCAGCCGGCGGGCATGCTGCATATTCACGATACAGCCCCGGTCGACGCGCGTAAAAAGATCGCCGGGCAGTTCCCGCAGGACGGCTGCAATCGGCTTGCGGACGCTGACGGTCTGGTTGTCGCGGCAAAACAGCGTGCAATATTTGCCGTCTTTTAAAATATATACAATGTTCTGGAACGGAATCTTCTCCACCAGATGTGGTTTAGAGATCAGATAACATTGTTTACATCGTGTCTGTAACTGTCGGGCTGCGTCCGCAATGGCGGCGGGCAGCTTTTCGGACAGTTTGGGTTTGGGGATGTATCTGAAAATGTTCAGCTCATAAGCCTCCGCCGCATATTCCAGATGAGAGGTCAGAAAAAGGATCAAACAGTCGTCGTCATACTGCCGGATATCCCGGGCGGTTTCAATACCGCTTTTTCCCGGCATTTCGATGTCCAGAATCACGATATCATATGTGGTTTGATCCTGGATCTCATACAAAAGGTTCCGACCGCTCGAAAACGGAAAGACGGCCAGATCGATCTGCAAGTTTTCGGCGATGGCGTCCAGCGTTCGGTGCAGATTTTGCAACAGATCGGGTTGGTCGTCGCAAATCGCACAACGGATATACATGTTACAGTTCCTCCCGAGATATTGATAAAAATCGCAAACAACAGGTTTGTTTTTTCAGAATGTTTCCCAAAGAGCGGACATGCGGCCGCCCTGTCGGCGAGCAAACGTGCATATAATGCCTCTATAAAATAGATGTATTGCGGATCATAACTGTTTGCACACTTATTATACCAGATTTTACGAGGGAAGAAAAGGTTTTTATGAACGGCAGATAACGGTTGTGCAAACTGTGAAATTGTGTTATACTATTTATATATTGCATTTTAAGCCGCCGGCGCTATAACCGATGTTTATTCTTCGCTTTTTCAGGCACACTACTGATAAGACTGAGAATGCGGGAGGATTGCTATGTATAGCAGAGACGATATCATCAGCCCACCAAATGCGCCGGATATTGAAACCGGCGACGGCGACCGGCAGCAGGATGCGCTGGGGGAAGACGCCGGGGAACAGATTAAAGAGTTCGGCTCGGTAACGCCGAAACAGGGAAAATATCCGATCCACTGCCTGACCATTATCGGGCAGATTGAAGGACATTATATTTTATCTTCCCAAAACAAGGCGACAAAATATGAACATGTGATTCCGCAGCTGGTAGCAATTGAAGAAGATCCGGAGATTCAGGGGCTTTTGGTGATTTTAAATACCGTGGGCGGCGACGTCGAGGCGGGGCTTGCCATCGCCGAGCTGATCGCGGGGATGAAAAAACCGGTGGTGTCTCTGGTTCTGGGCGGCGGTCATTCCATCGGCGTGCCGCTGGCGGTCTGCGCCCGACGGTCGTTTATCGTACCCTCGGCGACGATGACGGTGCATCCGGTGCGGATGAGCGGGCTGGTTGTCGGCGTGCCGCAGACTTATTCCTATTTTGAGAAAATGCAGGACCGGATCGTGAAATTTATCTGCGACCATTCCGGTGTGACCGAAGCCGCGCTGCGCAAAATGCTGCATAATACCACCGAGCTTGCCACCGATATCGGGACAGTGCTCAGCGGCGAGGAGGCGGTGGCCTGCGGGTTGATTGACCAGATCGGGTCACTGCGGGATG
>CALWVC010000085.1 GCA_944384865.1 uncultured Clostridia bacterium | reverse complement strand
GAATGGTCGACCTTCTTTCAATTGGTGTTAACAGCTTTACTGTAACACGGGTCTTTCCATTCGTCGCTCTTTTTATTCCACTCTGTAATACATCTATTCTAATCCTGCACTTCAGGGATATTTATTAAATTTTTTCACTCCAAAACATCGGCAATCTGTTCATCGGTTAAAACCCCCGCCGTAAAATACGCCTGCTGTTTATTATTTGGAATCCGGCTGAGGTTCAAAACGCCGGTCTGTGCGCCGGATTTCTGCTGCTCGATAATCAACGCCGCATAGTCCGCCTTTTGTTCCAGATACCCGGAACCGCCAAAATTCAGCACAATCCGATTCTGATAGGTCGCGGATAATTCCTGGCCGTTGCCGATATCAATTACGGTGATCCCATCGATATTCCGGCTCTGCAACGCCGAACGGACAGACCGAAACAGTTCCAGCGCCTGCTCCTGCTCAAACTGCACCGTCTCGCCAGCCTGTGCCGCGGCAACGGCTGTTCCCCGGATCACCGGCGCACCTTTAATCGGCTGTGTCCGCTGCTCCAGACATTTGCCGTTTTCATCAATCAAAATATAGCTCCCGCCTGATTCAATCTGTCCCGCAACCACAGCGCGGGTAATCCGCAACTCTACCGAAGACGGAAAATGCTTGACAACTTCTACGCTTCCAATATAAGGCATCACTCTGGTCAGCGTCTCCTCGACATGTCCGGTATCTGCCATAATAATATTCACATCTGTCTGCAAACCGGAAGCGCTGATAATTTGCTGCGCCGGATACAGATCAGCCATCGAATCGCCGGTCACCTCTATGGCTTGAACATGAAACAGCACTGTCAGAGAACAAATCACCAATGTTACAACCGCCAAAAAAGCCAGCGTAATATACAGCAAAATTCGCGATCCGCCACGCCGTCTTTTCTTTTTCCGTTTTTTTTTCGGCGCCTCCGGCTCCGGCGCATGCGCATACTTGCGTTTCATTTGAACCATCCGTTCCTTTCCAGCTTAACAATCTACCCGTTTAATATGCGCCCCCAGCGCCTGCAGATCAGTTTCCAGATCCGCATATCCCCGATCAATATGTCGAATATTCCCGATTCTGCTTTCTCCGTGAGCCGCCAACGCTGCAATCACCAGCGCCGCTCCACCCCGCAGATCGGTGGCCTGCGCTTCCGCTGCATACAGGTTGTCGACCCCTTCGACGATCGCAACCCGTTCTTCCACCTTAATGTTCGCACCAAACCGGCACAATTCATCCACATGACGATACCGGTTCTGAAAAATTGTTTCTATAAACATCGTGGTTCCCCGCGCCACCGTCGCCATCGCCATCATAGGCGCCTGTGCGTCTGTCGGAAACCCCGGATACACCTGTGTGCGAATCAATTTAACGCGGTTTAACCGCGCCGGCGCACGTAATAAAATAGTATCTGCGCCGATTTCCAATTCACACCCGGCCTCCCGAAACGCATAAAATACCGGTTCCACATAATCCGGCTGCACCCTTTTGAGCAGCACCTCACCGCCGGTAGCAGCCGCGGCCGCCATATAAGTCGCCGCCTCGATGCGGTCTGAAATGATACGATGTGTGCAGCCGCCGAGCTTTTCCACGCCCTCGATTGTAATAACGCTGTCTCCTGCGCCGCTGATTTTAGCGCCGCAGGCATTCAGAAAACCTGCTAAATCGATAATTTCCGGCTCTCTCGCCGCGTTGTGTATTTTTGTAATACCCCGCGCCGTTACGGAAGCCAAAATGATATTTTCGGTCGTTCCTACACTGGGAAGCGGCAAATTAATCGTATTACCACACAGCCGTCCGACCCGCCGGCATCTGATACTGCCAAATCGCTCGTCTATCAGTGCGCCCAGTTTCTGCAACGACAGAATATGTAAGTCTACCGGTCTGGGCCCCAATTCACAACCGCCGGGATATGAAATCCGCGCTTTGCCGCACTTCGCAATCAGCGCGCCAAGAAACACAATAGAAGAGCGCATCTCCCGCATCAGTTCATCCGGAATTGTACAGTTATGCGCTGCTGTCGGATCAATCTCAATCTGATCGCCTTCCCGGACAACTTTACATCCGAGATGTTTCAGGATTTTAATAGAAGCGTCTACATCCGATAACGCCGGGCAGTTTTGCAACGTGCATTTTTCGTTACATAAAAAGGTTGCCGCCAAAATCGGCAACGCACTGTTTTTCGCGCCGTGGATCTCCACCTCGCCCGACAGCCGTTTTCCCCCCTCAATAGTCAGGACAGCCATATTCAAGCACCTCTTCGACCAAAATAAACCTACATTCAGTTTATCTTATGAATCCGAGGTGTTTTTGTGCATCAGTCCTGAGGTTTGTCGTATAATAATTCCATTAAAACCTGATAAATGCGCTCATTCGCGTCATATACCGCCATAGCGGCCGCCTGCCGGTGCATCTGTTCCAATCTCTCAGGATGCTCCAGCAGCGCCTGTACCGCTTCAATCAACACCTGACCGGTCAGATCCTTCTCCTCGATCAAAATCGCCGCGCCATTATCCGCCAGTGCCTTGGCGTTGTAATATTGATGGTTCTCCGCCACATTCGGCGACGGAATTAAAATCGACGGCTTTCCCTGCACCTGCAATTCGCTGAGGGTGGTCGCTCCCGCCCGGTTGATCACCAAATCTGCCGCCGCCATACAAAGATCCATATCATAAATATATTCGGTAATGCGCAAATTTGGCAGATGTTCATAATCAACGCCTTTAGAATGAATCAGTTTTGGCATAAAATCCATGCCATATTTGCCGATGGCGTGAAAATGATAATATTTCCCGGAATTTGCATGCCAGGCCAACAGCTCCGCTACCGCTTCGTTGATGCGTCTGGCGCCCAGACTGCCGCCACAGGACAGAATCATCGGGCGATCGTCCAATCCCAGCGCCTTTCTGGCCTGCGCTCGCGTCATATGCAACATAGATTCCCTGACCGGATTCCCGGTCACCGTATAGCTGCGGTTCTGCGGCAGACGGCTGACCGCCTGGGGCATGGCCACCATCACCGCGTCTACAAATTTACACAGCATTTTGGTGGTAACGCCGGGAAACGCGTTTTGCTCATGGGTCGCCGTTTTAATTCCCATTTTTGCCGCCTTGCGTAAAACCGGGCCGCAAACATAACCGCCGGTTCCCACCGCCAGATCCGGCTGCAACTGCCGCAGCAGCTTACCCGCCTGCGCAGTAGACGCAAACACCTTATACAATGCGTCTACGTTGCGCTTGATATTGGTCCAGCTCAACTTTCGCTGAAAACCCGCCACATCGATGGGATAAAAATCATAGCCGGCCTTCGGCACCAGCGTTGCTTCCATCCCGGTGCGGTTGCCAATAAAACTGATCTTCGCCTCCGGATGTTTGGAGCGCACCGTCCCTGCAATCGCGATCGCAGGATTAATGTGTCCGCCAGTTCCACCAGCTGCAAATACAATATGCATGTTGTATATTGCCCCTTTTTATGTCTTTTGCAGATTGCTCTGTCTGGAGATTGATAAAATAATACCCATCTGCGCCATCAGCATCAGCAGCGACGTACCGCCATAGCTGAAAAACGGCAGGCTGATACCCGTATTGGGAACAGTATTGGTCACAACCAGAATATTCAGCACCGCCTGTAATCCCACCTGCAGCGTCAGACCAATCGCCAGCAGACTGCCAAACTTATCCCGGGTACGCATCGCAATGACAAAGCCCCGCCAAACCAACAGTCCAAACGCCGTGATAATCAGCAGCGCGCCGATCAGGCCCAGTTCCTCACAGACAATCGAAAAAATAAAATCGTTTTGTGGCTCCGGCAGCCACAGATACTTCTGGGTTGATTCTCCAAGTCCCCGACCCATAATGCCGCCGGATCCAATCGCCAACAGCGACTGGATGGTTTGATAACCGGCGCTCAGCGGATCGCTCCAGGGATCCAGCCAGGAGGAAAAACGCTCCGCCCAATACCCGGCGCCGGCCATCATCGCAATGGCGAAACCGCCCACAGCCACACCGGCGCCTAACGCAACATAGCGCGCCTTGATTCCGCCCACGATCATCATGGAAACGCCAATGATAAAAATCAAAACCGTCGCGGACAAATGCGGCTCAATCACAACCAGACCACAAACCAATGCCAGAAGCAGCCCTAAAAATAAAATGCCAAACTTGAAGGTTTTCATCTTCTCATAGTTCTTTGCAATCAAATACGCAAACAACAGAATCACAGCAAATTTCGCGATCTCTGAAGGCTGAAACGAAAACCCGCCGATGGCAATCCAGCGCTTGGCGTTAGGGTTTACGTTATAAGGCAGAACCTTGACCAACACCAACAGTCCCACTGATACGGCATATGAAATCCACGCAATTTTCTTATAAAGTTTATAATTGATTCTGGAGACGCCCAGCATGATGACCAACCCGGCCACGGCAAAAATCAATTGGCGGGTGATAAAATAGTAACTGTTTCCCCGGTTGATTTCAGCATATGGCGCGCTGGCGGAAAACAGCATTACCAGCCCGGTAGTAAGCAATACCAAAATAAAAAACAGGAAGGTCAAATCCATTTTGCCTTTTTGCAAAAATACAATACGCTTATTCCGTTTTACCGCAGCCGCAGGCCGTCTCGCGATTTGTTCAGTTTGCAAACGGATGCCCTCCTTTTTATTCAACAGCTGCCAGCCGTCTTAAAGCCCTGCCCAAAGCAGTACCAGTGCGATTGCGCATCCAACCAGCGCCACGCCCGAAAACACCAACACGATCTTATTTTCTTTCCAGCCGCACATCTCGAAATGATGGTGAATCGGACTCATTTTAAACAGCCGTTTTTTTGTTCGTTTATAATAGGCCACCTGTATCACGACAGACATCGCTTCTATCAAATACAGTATGCCCGCTAAAAACAGCAATATCGGACAATTGCTGCCAAAGGCGAGCGCCACCACCATACCGCCTAAAAACATGGATCCGGTATCGCCCATAAACACCCGCGCCGGATGCAGATTCCAGACCAGAAAGCCCACCAGCGCGCCGGTCAGCGCACTGGCCAACAGATTATAGCCGTAATACCCCAATACCGAAGTCGCCATCACATAAAACAGTGAAACCACAAAGGTAACCGACGCCGCCAGCCCGTCAATGCCGTCTGTCAGATTGACCGCATTGGTAAAACCATAAATGAAAATCAACGCCACCGGCCAGAACAGCAGCCCAAACCCGTGATTAATCTCAATAGTGCCGATAAACGGAATGTAGGTCGTTGTCATTCCACCCAGATACATGGTTGCAAGATACGCCGCGGCTACTAACAGCTGTAAAAAGGTTTTCTGGCTGGCTTTGAGTCCTAAATTCTGTTTTTTCACCGCCTTGATATAATCGTCCATAAACCCGATAAATCCCATCAACAGCGCCATCGCAACACCTGCAATCAGCTGCACCAGCCGATTTTCACTGGCCGCTTCGCGCATTAACATCTCGCCGCTGCCCATAAACGACGCCAGCATATAGCCGATCAGAATCGCCAGCAGTGTACCGACAATAAACATGATACCGCCCATGATTGGGGTACCCTGTTTGCTCTTATGCCATTTCGGACCAATATCTAAAATTGTCTGCCCGAAATGCAGCTTGCGCAAAAACGGAATCAGCACCGCTCCAAAAGCCGCCGTGATCAAAAAAGCCAGCACCGCCGCAATAATGGGAATCAAGCTTTGCATAGTGATAACAATCCTTTCAGCCGCACATTATGCGGTTTATTTTGAAGCCAGCACACCGGCAATAACCTCACGCTCGTCAAAATGGATGGTTCCGGTATTCAAAATCTGATAGGTTTCATGGCCCTTTCCGGCAAACAGGATCATATCGCCGGGCTGTGCATGCTCTATTGCATATGCGATCGCCTCCGCGCGGTTTTCAATCACTACATACGGCGTATCGCACCCCTGCATTCCTTTGAGAATATCTTCGATAATCGCCTCCGGCTTTTCCGAGCGCGGATTATCCGATGTCACAATTACAAAATCCGAAAGCTGCGCCGCTATTTCACCCATCAGCGGCCGCTTGGTTTTATCCCGGTCACCGCCGCATCCAAACAGCGTCACCATTCTGCCCTGTTTGATCATATTCAGCATACTGATGACATTTTTTAATTCATCCGGTGTATGCGCATAATCGATAATCATCGTATAATCCTGATCGCCGGGCACAACCTCTACCCGGCCTTTGACGCCCTGTACATTGGCCAGTTCCTGTACAACCTGATGAAAATCAAAGCCCAGCG
>CALWVC010000084.1 GCA_944384865.1 uncultured Clostridia bacterium | reverse complement strand
GAAAGCTTTCAAAGATCGGCAGAAAGATGATAAATAACCCAGAACGACAAAAAGCCCGTACCGATGTAGACCCATCGGTACGGGCTTAAAATATGGTTCTGTGCTTCGTCCAAGCCGCCGGAAATCATCTGTAACCCCGAAACCCTCGGAATTTCAGAATAATGGCACTTGGAAGAAGTGTTATCAAAGTGTTATCAAAACGGGTGGGCGAAACTGGAAAACCGTTGGTATGACTGGACTTTTCGGCTTCCGTTTTTTATTCCCACTCAATCGTCGCGGGTGGTTTTGAGGTAATATCATATACGACGCGGTTAATATGCTGCACCTCGTTCACCAGCCGGGAAGAGATCTTATCCAGCGTTTCATAAGGGATTTTACAGTAATCAGCGGTCATGAAATCGGTAGTAGACACCGCGCGCACCGCCACCATATAGTCATAGGTCCGCGCGTCGCCCATCACGCCCACTGAGCGCACATTGGTCAGCACCGCGAAATATTGGTTGGCATCCACACCGCAGCCCGCGATTTCCTCCCGAACTACCGCGTCAGCTTCCCGCAGGATCTCCAGCTTTTCCTTGGTAATCTCACCGATCACCCGGATTGCCAGCCCCGGCCCCGGGAACGGCTGACGGGTTACCAGATACTCCGGCAGCCCCAGCTCACGGCCCAACGCCCGGACTTCATCCTTAAACAGCGGGCGCAGCGGCTCAATGATCTCTTTAAAATCCACGTAATTCGGCAGACCGCCCACATTGTGATGGCTTTTGATCACAGCGGCGTCACCCAGGCCAGACTCGATAATATCCGGATAAATCGTGCCTTGCACCAGAAAATCTACCCGGCCGAGCTTTTTCGCTTCGGCTTCAAACACCCGGATAAACTCTTCACCGATGATTTTACGCTTGCGTTCCGGATCGTCTACCCCTTTGAGCTTCTCTAAAAACCGCGCTTCGGCATTCACCCGGATAAACTGCATGCCGCTGTCTTCAAACGCAGCCTGCACCTCGTCGCCTTCGTTTTTGCGCATCATACCGGTATCTACAAAAATGCAGGTCAGCTGGTCGCCCACCGCTCTGGAAAGCAGCGCAGCAGCCACCGAGGAATCCACCCCGCCAGACAGCGCCAACAACACTTTGCCGTCGCCGACCTTTTTCCGAATCTCGGCCACTTGCGCCTGCGCATAGCCGCTCATTGTCCAGTCGCCGGTACAGCCGCAAACCTTATATAAAAAATTATGCAGCATTTTCTCGCCGTTTTTGGTGTGCATCACTTCGGGGTGAAACTGCACGCCATACATCCGGCGAACGGGATCCTGCATCGCAGCCACCGGGCAATCGGCGGTATGCGCAACGATTTCAAACCCGTTTGGCACCGTTTTGACCTGGTTGGTATGACTCATCCAGCAAAACGCGGGAGATTCCACATCGTCAAACAATGGGCAGCGGGCGTCATACCAGATGCCGGTTTTCCCATATTCCCGTACCGGCGCAGAATACACCTGGCCGCCAAAAGCCTGGCACATATATTGCAGCCCGTAACAGATGCCCAGCACCGGCACGCCCAGCGTAAAAATCGCCGGATCAGCCTTGGGGCTGTTGTCGTCAAACACATCTGCCGGACCGCCGGTAAAGATGATTCCCACCGGGTTATATGCGCGAATCCGCTCAATGGGCGTGTGAAACGGCAGCACCTCGCAATAAACGTTGCACTCCCGCACCCGCCGGGCGATCAACTGGTTATATTGTCCGCCGAAATCCAGAACAATCACAGTCTGTTTGTCCATTTGACAATCTCCCTTATATGATCAATTCTTATACGTTGATTTCCGGCAGCGCGTCTACCGACTGATGCGTCTGTAAAATCGGCTGCACTACATCGTTTAAAAATGACTCGGTCTGCAGTGTTGCGGCACCGGTGAAGTTTTTCGGTTCCATCAGCTGAACCAGATCCTCATACTGCATGCCGAACGCCGGATCCTCCGCAATGCGGTGCAGCAGGTCGTTTGGTTTGCCAAATTCTTTGACCTGGCGCGCCGCCGCCATCGAATGCACCCGGATCTTTTCATGCAGCTCCTGCCGGTCGCCGCCCAGCTTCACCGCATCCATCAAAATATTCTCAGTGGCCATAAACGGCAGTTCTTCCAGCAGATGACGTTGAATAACCTGCTCATAAACCACCAGTCCATCTGACACATTGATCACCAGATTTAAAATCGCGTCTGTCGCCAAAAACGCCTCGGCCACCGAAATCCGTTTATTGGCCGAATCGTCCAGCGTGCGCTCAAACCATTGGGTCGCAGCGGTAATCGCCGGATTCAGCGCGTCGGTCAACACATAACGGGACAGCGACGCGATCCGTTCGCTGCGCATCGGATTGCGTTTATATGCCATGGCGGACGAACCGATCTGCCCTTTTTCAAACGGCTCCTCCACCTCTTTCAGATGCTGCAGCAGCCGAATATCATTGCTGAATTTATGAGCCGACTGCGCAATCGCCGACAACACATTCAACACTCTGGAATCTACCTTGCGAGAATAGGTCTGCCCCGATACAGGGTAAACAGCCGAAAAGCCCATCTTCTCGGCAATCATCTGATCCGCCTTTCGAACCTTATTGATATCGCCGTCAAACAGTTCCATAAAGCTGGCCTGGGTGCCGGTGGTGCCTTTGGAACCCAGCATTTTCAAATGATCCAGCACAAACTCCAGCTCTTCCAGATCCATACACAGATCATGAATCCACAGGGTGGCGCGTTTACCCACCGTCGTCGGCTGCGCCGGCTGAAAATGGGTAAATGCCAGCGTCGGGGTCGCCTTATATTTTTTTGCGAACTCCGCCAGCAGCCGGATCGCCGTCACCAGCTTGTCCCGCAGCAGCAACAGCCCTTTGCGCATGATGATCAAATCGGTATTGTCTCCTACATAGCAGGAGGTCGCTCCCAGATGAATGATGCCCTTCGCTTTCGGACACTGATCACCGTAAGCCTTGATATGAGACATCACGTCATGCCGGCATTCTTTTTCATACCGGGCGGCGGCTTGATAATCGATATCCTCCACATGCGCTTTCAGCTCGGCGATCTGCTCGTCGGTAATCGGCAGCCCCAGCGCCTGTTCGGTTTCAGCCAGCGCAATCCACAGCCGGCGCCAGGTGGTAAATTTCATGTCCGGCGAGAATATATACTGCATCTCCGGGCTGGCATAGCGGGAACATAACGGGCTTTCATAGCTGTTTTTCATGGTCAGACTCCTTCATATGTTAATAGATCAGATCGTCGTAATCCAGTTTTTTAGACACATCATAAGGATATTCGCCGGAAAAACAGCCCCGGCAAAACTGATCCGAACCGATCAACTCATGCAGAGAGTCGATGGACAAAAAGCCCAGTGAATCGGCGCCGATCAGTTGACAGATCTCCTCGTCGGTACGGCCGACCGCCGCTAAATTACTGCGGTCCGGAATATCCGTTCCAAAATAACAGGGCCACAAAAACTGCGGCGAAGCCACCCGCATATGCACCTCTTTGGCGCCGGCGTCACGGATCATTTGCACAATCCGCGCGCTGGTGGTCCCGCGGACGATGGAATCGTCGATCATCACCACCCGCTTGCCGCGCACGTTATCCGCCAGCGGATTGATCTTCAGCTTGACGGTCCGGTCACGGTCGCTCTGTTTCGGTTTAAAAAAAAACCGGCCTACATAGCTGTTTTTAATAAAGCCCCGCTCATACGGAATACCGCTTTGCTTGGAATAACCCACCGCTGCGTCGATGCCGGAATCCGGCACGCCGATCACCACGTCCGCCTCCACCGGGTGCTGCTGTGCCAGCAACGCGCCGGCTTTCTGGCGGGATTTGAGCACGCTCACGCCGTTTAAAACGCTGTCGGGTCTGGCAAAATAAATATATTCAAAAATACAGGGCGCTGGTGTCGCCGGCACCTTCGACACCGTGCGCACCCCCTGCTCATCCGCCAATACGATCTCGCCCGGCTCGATATCCCGGACATATTCCGCTCCCACCGCGTCCAGCGCGCAGGTTTCTGAAGCAAACACATAGGTATTGTTGAATTTGCCCATGCACAGCGGGCGGAAGCCATAAGGATCCCGGGCGGCAATCAGCTTCTGCGGGCTCATCACCAGCAGCGAATAGGCGCCCTTAAGATTCAGCATCGCCTTTCGGACCGCTTCCTCCACACTACCTGAAAAAATCCGTTCTTTGGCAATCAGATAAGCGATGGTCTCGGAATCGGTGGAGGTCTGAAACACCGCGCCGGAATTTTCCAGTTTTTCTCGCAACTCGTCGCTGTTTGACAGATTGCCGTTATGGGCAATTGACAGCGTGCCCTTTTTATAGCGCATCACCAGCGGCTGCGCATTTTCCCGGGTGGAGCTGCCATGTGTAGAATAGCGAACATGTCCGATGGCCATATAGCCGTCCAGCCGCTCTAACACCTTATCAGACAGCACGTCGGCGACCATCCCCAGGTCTTTATAGTGTGCAACCTCCCGATCGCGGGTGATCGCGATACCGCAGCTTTCCTGCCCCCGGTGCTGCAGCGCCACCAGACCGTATGCCACATAAGGCGCCACGTTGCCGCCGTCAAAATCATACAGCCCGAATACGCCGCATTCCTCGTGTAAAGCCATGTTTTTTCCCCTTTGTTCAGAAGTTGCCCAAAATGCTCAGTTCAGACCGAGGCGTTTCATCATTTCCGCGTATGCTTCCTCTACGCCGCCCATATCCCGTCTGAAACGGTCTTTATCCAGCTTTTCCATGGTGTCCGCATCCCAGAAGCGGCAGGTATCCGGCGAAATCTCGTCGGCCAAAATGATTTTACCGTCGCAGCGCCCGAACTCAATTTTAAAATCTACCAGGATCACCTTGACCGATTTAAAATATTCGACCATGATTTCATTGACTTTATAGGCCATCTGCGCGATCTGGTCCAACTCGTCTTTGGTCGCGATCCCGATGGCGACCGCGTGAGAAATATTGATCATCGGATCGCCCAGATCGTCGTTTTTATAACAAAACTCCAGCACCGGCGCTTTCAGCACTGTGCCCTCTTCCAGCCCCAGCCGCTTGGCCAGAGAACCGGCGGCGATATTGCGCACGATCACCTCTACCGGTACGATCTCCACCTTTTTCACAGCGGTTTCACGGTCGCTGAGCTCACGGATAAAATGAGTGGGGACACCCTGTTTCTCCAGCTTTTGAAACATAAAATTGGACATCCGGTTATTTACCACGCCCTTGCCGGTAATCGTGCCTTTTTTCTGCCCGTTAAACGCTGTGGCGTCGTCTTTATAATCCACAATCACCACGCCGGGCGTATCGGTATCATACACTTTTTTGGCTTTTCCCTCATACAACAACGCTGTCTTTTTCATTTACACCTTTTCCTTTCTGATTACACCGGCTGCCGGGAATGATAACCATCAGAACACATCCGGTTTTAAAAATGAAAATCCCCCGTTGCTTGCACACCGAGGGGCAAAATCCGACGCTAAACGCGCGCAAAAACCCACAGCCTGACCGGACATCCAGACAGCCGGCGCATGATAACACAGCTGGCAGGTTTCGCACATGCACACAATCTCCCATATTCCATCAAAATGAAACGCCTCAAAACAACTGTGATCTGCCATATGCCGCAACGGAAAACGAGCTTGACCGCAGTCAATCATAGAAGATACAACAATATTATATCGCTTCCGACAGGGCTTGTCAAGAAACAGCCCGCCGGTATATTCGATAAGAAACCCCCGAATTTTTCACAAATTTTAATGGATTTTTACCGTTTGCCGCGTTTTGCTGGAATCCGCTGTATTTTTTGATCGCTACGGACAAAATAATTGTTGCATTCAAGACCTGTTTGTGCTATACTATTACGGCAATACGCACGCTTTGGGATTGTGTTGTCTGTTCCGGGCTTCGCCCGGTGGCGGCACAAGCGGATCAAAGCGGAGGAAAAAACGAAATCAGGAGGAACCATTATGTCAGTAGTATCCATGAAACAGCTGCTGGAAGCCGGTGTGCATTTCGGCCACCAGACCAGACGCTGGAACCCCAAGATGGCCCGTTACATTTTTACCGAGCGTAACGGCATCTACATCATCGACCTGCAGAAAACCGTCAAAAAGCTGGAAGAAGCGTATAATCTGGTGCGCGATCTTTCCGCCGACGGCAAAGACATTCTGTTTGTCGGAACCAAGAAACAGGCGCAGGAATCCATTAAAGACGAGGCCACCTATTGTGAGATGCCCTTTGTCAACGCCCGTTGGCTGGGCGGTATGATGACCAATTTCCGCACCATCCGCCGGCGGATCGACCGGCTCGCGCAGCTGCGCAAGATGGAGGAAGACGGCACCTTTGAGCTGTTGCCAAAAAAAGAAGTGATCAAATTAAAAGCGGAAATCGACCGGCTGGAAAAATTTATCGGCGGTATCAAAACCATGAAAAGACTGCCGGG
>CALWVC010000083.1 GCA_944384865.1 uncultured Clostridia bacterium | reverse complement strand
ACTTTACCTTATCACAGGTCTCGCCTATTCGCTTCTCTTTTTTTATCTTTTGTCACACATCATTGTAACACCTACAATTTTTTATTGCAGCGCCGCTAAAAAACACTTGCAATTTGCCGGAAAATATGATAATATAAAATTCGTTCCGTAAGACGCTGCTGTATTGTGAGCGTAGGCAATCAGGCGAACAACACCAAGATGAAACCTGCGGTTTTAAAATCAGTAGTTTGGAAACTTGGGGAATAAGATTTCCGGTTCTATGGGGGTATAGCTCAGCTGGGAGAGCGCTTGAATGGCATTCAAGAGGTCAGCGGTTCGATCCCGCTTATCTCCACCAAAGAAAAACGCCTAAATCCTTTATGATCAAGGGTTTAGGCGTTTTTTATTGTTTCGAAAAATAGTAAAATGATATAAAAATTAGTCTGTTGCACATTGCGTTGCTGATTATATATTGTCCGTTGTTTTGCGTCAATCATCCGCCGACAAACATTTTTCTTCTTTTTCACTTTCCAACTTAACAATTCGGTTGGCCGAAACTCTGAATAACAGTTACGGCAGATATAGTCAGCAGCATATACCGCCGCGCTATTTGCTTTGATAAGATCTAATGCAGATAGAAAAAATTCATCTACTTGACAAGCTCACTGTGTCGGGGGTTCTTTATTTGTATGGCAGGCTGCCGGATGCGTATGCTAATAGATGCAAATATTTTTAGCAGAGGGATGGCGTATGCGGAAAAAATGGATCGTTTTTATTAAATCTATGGCGGTGAGCGGACTGTGTGTGCTGCTGGTAACCACGCTGCTTGCTGGGATGTTGACTGCCGATTGGCGCATCAACCGGGCGTTTTCATCCACAGACCGGCAGATTGCAAGTTATGACGATGCCGAACAGAAGCTGGAATTTCAAATATGGGGTCAGACTTATGTTTTGGATATCGGCGCGGTGCGGCAGGCAGTACAGACCGGGAGCGAATGGTCGGCAGCGGTTTGTCCGTATCTATATTTGACCGCGCGGGGCATACAGGTGTTGCTGAGCTGGTTGGCCCCGACGGCATAAAACAGAACAGGCGATCACCAGGCCTCCCGCAAAGACGGATTTGTGGGAGGCTTTTACATGTATTATACACAGCGGCGATAGCTTATTTAACATGATCTTTTCTATAATATGTGTGGTCAGATAGATGAGAAGTTGTTTGAAACAATATGCTTTCAGACAAAGACGGCGCGCGTTTGCGCCGTGCGGGCCGCCGCGGTCAGAATCAATTGTAAAACGCGGCGGGTTTTCCGGTTTCTGTGAAAGGAGCAAACAAAATCATGAAAAAAATCATCGGATTACTTTTAGTTGCGGCTCTGGCGATTGCCTGCTGGGTGCCTGCATGGGCCGCGCAACAGCCTGCGGCGGTTGACCACTTGTTGATCAACCAGACCTATGGCGGGGGCGGTAAGGGGGATACCCCCATTTCCCACAGCTTTATCGAGCTGTATAATCCCACGGCGCAAAGTATCGATCTGCGCGGTTACAGCGTTTCGTATCTGTCAAACCGCGGTGGCGGTGATGACGGAGATACCGGCGGCGCAGAACTCACACTGGAGCTCAATGCCGTATCGCTGCCGGCGCAGACTTCTTATCTGATCTGCGGCGCGGCGGAACAGACCAGTGAACATGTATATACCATTACCAATGCCGACCAGCAGTGGGATCGGGTCATCGACAACAAGCAGTATGCGGTGCGGCTGCTGTATAACGGCGTTCAGGTGGACGGTGTATCCACCGGCGAGGACGCTGTCGAAGGCGCAACAACCGCGGGAGAGATCTCTAAACAAAAGGCGCTGCGCCGGATCAGTTTTATGGATACCGATGATAACGCAGCGGATTTTGAAGTGATCGAATATAAAGAGCAGACGCCGGCGTTTGTTGCGCAGTACCGTCCCAGGAGCATGGCGGACGGCGCCTGGACGCAGCAGCCCGCGACAGAGCCGCAGCCGCCGGTTTCACATCTGAATACCACCAGCGATACCGGAATGCTGCAATATCTGGGCAGTTATTCCACCGGCGCTGTGAATGAGGACGGCGGCGTGGCGGAAATTGTAAAATATAATCCCGTCAACCAGTGTATGTATCTTGTCAGCGGCGAGTTCCAGTGTGTGGACATTGTATCGCTGGCAGAAACGCAGGATGGGCAGCAAAATACCTTTACGCTGCAAAAACGCATCGATGTAGCGACGCTGGCGGCTGAAAACGGATTTGTGGCCAGCGATATTACCAGCGTGGATGTGAATGAACAGTTGCAGATCATCGCCATTGCGGTGCAGGGCGCAACTTATCAGGATCGGGGATCCATCGTTCTGCTGACGCCCGACGGCGACTATATTACACATTTTGAAGCGGGTTATCAGCCGGATATGGTTTGCTTTACGCCGGACGGCAGCCGGGTGCTCAGCGCGGATGAGGGAGAACCACGGAATGGTTACGGCGCAGAAGCGACAGATCCGCAGGGATCTGTGACGATCGTAACGCTGAACGCACAGGATCTGGCCGGCAGCACGGTGCAGATTGCAGATTTCACTGCCTACGACAACCGCCGGCAGGAACTGGTGGAGCAGGGCGTGCTGTTGAAAACCGGCGCCGCCGTGTCGGTAGATCTCGAACCGGAATATATTGCCGTGTCGGAGGACAGCGCCACGGCCTATGTATCACTGCAGGAAGCCAATGCAGTTGGCACGCTGGATCTTGCTACCGGCAGCTGGACGGATATTCGCGGGCTGGGCTTTAAAGATCACAGCCAAACCGGAAACGGGCTGGATCTGAACGCCGACGGCAACGTCAATATTCAAAACGAACAGGTGTTTGGCGTATATATGCCGGACGGCTTGGCGACGGTGACCATCGACGGTGCGGATTATGTATTGACGCCGAATGAAGGCGACGCCCGGGAATGGGGTGAATATGCAAATATTGACAGTGACAAGCTGAACGGTTCTGAAAAAAAGGTGGAATATTTAATCAACAGCGAGATCGACGGGCTGGATGACAGCAGCATTTATTTGCTGGGCGGACGTTCGTTCTCAATCTGGCGGGCAGACACAATGGAACAGGTTTATGACAGTGGATCGGATTTTGAGACAGTCACCGCCCGGCTTTTCCCCGAATATTTCAACAGCAACCATAAAGAAGTCGAGCTGGACGGCAGAAGCAACAAAAAAGGCCCGGAACCGGAAGACGTTAAAACGCTGACGGTAGGAGACCATATCTATGCGTTGATCGGCCTGGAACGTATGGGCGGGATCATGCTGTATGATATTTCCGATCCGGCCAATGCGCAGTATGCAGATTATCTGAATGTCCGGGATTTTTCCAGCAATGATCTGCGTAACAGCGGCGATCTGGGCGCAGAGGGCATCTGTGCGATTCCGGCTGAAAACAGCCCAACCGGCAAGCCGCTGGTGTTGGTGGCGAATGAAATATCCGGGACAGTTACGGTTATCACATTGAATGTGGATGAGGATCCGGCAACTACAGAACAAACTACCGAACAGACGACAGAGCAGACTACCGAACAGACGACAGAGCAGACTACAGAACAGACGACAGAGCAGACTACAGAACAGACGACAGAGCAGACTACAGAGCAAACTACAGAACAGACTACAGAACAAACTACAGAGCAGGCCACAGAGGAAGAAACGGTCGGTTCTGCAGTATGGGAAGATACCACTGGTTCCGGAACCGCGGATGGCAACGGTGCGACAACACCAAATACCGGGGCGGTAGCGCTACCGGCGGGCATCCTGCTTTTGGCTGCGGCAGCGGGCGTCGTGTTAATCAAGTCGAAAAAGAAGTAAACAACTGCAGATGAGCGGGGCGGTGTGATACCGCCCCGCTTTTTGCTGAGACGACCATTTGCGTCATAAAATCATTTGATTTGTATTCTTCAAATTTGGTTATTAGTGGCTGTTTTTATCGTTTTTCAGGCTGTTTACACGTTTTTTCTCGAATTATTACACTTGGTGGAACTGCCTAAAAATTGACGATATATAGTGTTTAAAACAACGAATTTATTTTTTTAACAACAATATATAGATTTCCCTCTTGCAAACGTATACCAGATATGCTATAATAAGTTACAAATTTGAAACATTTGTGATGTTGGCGGTGTGCCGAGGGGTGCAACAAGGCGTGTTAACGCACTTTTTGCGGCTGGCGGGTGTCACAGATTGCAACGATACAAAAACAGAAATTTTTATGAATCAGGGAGATGTTTGGAATGAAGGTCATCAAACGCGACGGGAGCATCGTTGATTTTGACCGCAGCAAAATCGCTATTGCGATTCAAAAAGCAAATCAGGCGGTCGAAGAGCAGCAACGCGCCACCGATGAAGAAATCGAGAAAATCGTTGTCAGCGTCGAGCAGAAAAACCGGCCCCGGCTTCTGGTAGAAGACATTCAGGATATGGTGGAGCAGGGCCTGATGAAACTGGGCCGGCTGGAACTGGCGAAGACTTATATTATTTACCGCTATACCCGGGCGTTGGTGCGCAAACAAAACACAACCGATGAGAGCATCCTCAGCCTGCTGCGCAATGAAAACAAGGAACTGGCGGAAGAAAACTCCAACAAAAATACGGTCATTGCTTCGACCCAGCGGGATTATATTGCCGGCGAGGTGTCCAGAGACTTAACGCGCCGTATTCTGCTGCCCGAAAAGATCTCCAAGGCGCACGACGAAGGGGTGTTGCATTTTCACGACGCCGATTATTTTGTGCAGCCGATTTTTAATTGCTGCCTGATCAATATCGGCGACATGCTGGACAATGGCACCATGATGAACGGCAAGATGATCGAAAGCCCCAAGGGGTTTCAAGTTGCCTGTACCATTGTAACACAGATTATCGCGTCGGTGGCCAGCAATCAATATGGCGGCCAGTCGGTAGATATCCGCCATCTGGGCAAATATCTGCGCCGCAGCTATGAGAAATTCACCAAACATTTGCATGAGATGTTTGACGGTGAGTTGAGCGACGAAGAGATTGAGAAGATCGCCAGAGACCGTACGCAGGATGAGCTTCGTTCGGGTGTGCAGACTATTCAGTATCAGATCAATACGCTGATGACTACCAATGGCCAGTCGCCGTTTGTTACGCTGTTTTTAAACCTGCAGGAGGACGATCCCTATCTGGAGGAAAACGCCATGATTGTGGAGGAGATCCTCAAACAGCGGTTGCAGGGTATCAAAAACGAGAAGGGCGTATATGTCACGCCAGCGTTCCCGAAACTGGTTTATGTGCTGGATGAACACAATTGCTTAAAAGGCGGTAAATACGATTATATTACCGAGCTTGCGGTGAAATGTTCCGCCAAACGGATGTATCCCGACTATATCTCGGCCAAGAAAATGCGGGAAAATTACGAAGGCAACGTGTTTTCATGCATGGGCTGCCGCAGCTTTCTGGCGCCGTGGAAAGATGAAAACGGCAATTATAAATTTGAGGGCCGGTTCAATCAGGGTGTTGTCAGCCTGAATCTGCCGCAGATTGGCATCATTGCAAAAGGCGACGAGAAAAAGTTTTGGGAGCTGATGGATGAGCGGCTGCAGCTGTGTTATGAGGCGCTGATGTGTCGGCATAACGCGCTGATGGGCACGTTGTCTGATGTTTCTCCGGTACATTGGCAGCATGGCGCGATCGCCCGGCTGCAGCCCGGCGAGAAGATTGATAAATTCCTGCTCAACGGTTACTCTTCTATTTCACTTGGGTATATCGGTCTGTATGAAGTGACCAAGCTGATGAAGGGGGTCAGCCATACCACGCCTGCGGGGAAAGAGTTTGCGCTGCGGGTGATGAAACGTCTGCGGGCGGCCTGCGACAAGTGGAAAGAGGAAACCAGCATTGGCTTCGCGTTGTATGGCACGCCGGCAGAGTCGCTGTGTTACCGTTTTGCGCGGATTGACAAGCAGCGGTTTGGCAGCATTCCGGATGTCACAGATAAAGGCTATTATACCAATTCTTATCATGTGGATGTGCGGGAGAAAATCGATGCATTCTCCAAATTTGATTTTGAAAGTGAATTTCAGAAGATCTCTTCCGGCGGCGCGATTTCTTATGTGGAGATCCCGAATATGCGTCACAATTTGGAGGCACTCAAAGACGTGGTTCGGTATATATATGACCATATCCAATATGCCGAGTTTAATACCAAGTCTGACTACTGCCAGGTTTGCGGCTATGACGGTGAAATTATCATTAACGATGATTTCGAATGGGAATGCCCGCAGTGCGGCAACAAGGATCACAATAAGATGAACGTCACCCGCCGGACCTGCGGGTATCTGGGCGAAAATTTCTGGAACGAAGGCAAGACCAAAGAAATCAAAGCCCGGGTGCTGCATCTGTAGAAACGAGGAACATTTGTGCATTATGCAACGATAAAAAAACATGACGTCGCCAATGGTCCGGGGGTGCGCGTATCACTGTTTGTCAGCGGCTGCACCCACCGGTGCAAAGGC
>CALWVC010000082.1 GCA_944384865.1 uncultured Clostridia bacterium | reverse complement strand
TTTACATTACCATCACGCAGCTGCAATATACCAAACCAGCGTTTATCGTTTGATATGATTGAATCTGACACAAACCGGTTCTTTTTTACACAAACATGCATTTTTCGGATGATCGGCGCGCCGGATACTTTATTGACATTCGGGGATAATCTATTTATAATGAAAGCTATATCCATTCTGCTTTCCGGCCATATCCGGCCGGCGGCGAATCGCCCGTTTTAAAACAATTTGGAAAGGTGGGAACGCATGGCGCAACAACAGATCAAAGACCAGCACCGCGGCCGGAAACTGGCGCTGCGATTAACGTTGATCGCCGCGGCGGTTGCGGTCTGCATCCCGGCGGCGATGCAGCTGACCGAAAAACTGATTCCAATCGTCACGGATCTGGTTCGGGGACAGTCTCCGGAGATTCTCAAGGACGAACTGCGCGACCTGGGCTGGGAAGGCATGATCATCATGGTTCTTTTACAGATGATACAGACGCTGACCATCCTGCTCCCCGCTATGCTGGTCTGGATCACCGGCGGCATCACCTATGGCTTTTTAGGCGTTGTGCTCTGTCTGACCGGTTCGGCGTTGGCCAATGCTCTGACTTTTTCCTTTTCCAAAAAATACGGCGTGAAAATCGTCGGCAGAATCATCGGAAAAAAACGGATCGAAAACAACTTTTTGACCCGATCCAAATTTCCGGCCATTCTGGTGGCGTTGGTCTATATTGTCCCCGGTATGCCGCTGGGGCTGATTCCTTACCTTGCCGGTGTGACCAATATGCGTTTAAAACAGTTTCTGCTGGCCTCGATTCCGGCGCAGATTCCCAATATGCTCTGCTTTGTGTATATGGGCGACAAGCTGATCGCCGGAGATTATCTGTTTGCAATTATCCTGTTCGCATGTCAATTGGTTTTAACCCTGGTCTGTTTTTTATGCAGAAAAAAGATTCTGGCCTTTGCAGAACGCAGGGCGGACGCTTACAGGGCAAAAAAGGCCGGCAGGCAGAAACAATAATTATGTGACCGGCCCTATCCGTTGTTTTTTACCCCAGGCCGTAATCTATATCATCATCCGCATCCGCACAAAAAACCACCCGAAGAAACGATTGCTCCGGGTGGTTTTTGATTTATTTATTCAGCAGACTGCTCTTGGTTTTGCATTTGCTCCTCCTGCGTGTTATCACTGTCACAGCCACATTCGCAGGGTTCGTCTTCACAGAATGCATCATCGTCAAAATCGTCATATTCCAAATAGTCGCAGCAGGGTTGCTGCTTTTTGCATAAAAACTTCGTTGCAAAGTAAATCGCCGTCCCAACGGCGGCCATCGCCGCGATCACGCTTAAAACGATCACCGCAAAAGAAGCTGATTTTTTATCCATCATCCATACCTCCTGAAAATGATTCTATTATATGATACCCTTTTTATTTGATAAAGTCAACCGAATTTATTTAAATTGCTCTAAAACCGCTGTTTTTGCGGTATCGTCGGGTGTAAACTTCCCGTCTGCCGCAGATCCGGTAACAGTGATCACTTTTGCAGGCGCGCCGCCGGTAAAGACGCCGTATTGCCCGGACAGTCGGTTCAGATCCACCAGAGACACGTCTGTTTGCGCACTGTTGACAATCTGCTCATACAGCCCGGCCATCTGTTGCTGCACCGCAGCCGTTGCCGAATGGTTAATCAGTGCGCCGGCCAGCGCGCCCCGCTGTTCAGACGCCTGGGTCTCGCTGCTCCATCCCGCATAGCGCAAAAATTGCAATACCTGCTGGCTGTTCAACGACTGTTCGCCGGCTGTCAGGTCGCACAACACCGTTCCGTCCTCATTTCGATCATATAAATCCTCCGGCACGGTAAATTCCACCGCACCCAGCTCGTCCAGCAACGACTCCAGCGTGGAAAAGCTGCAACAAAAATATCGGTCGATTGCAATCGAAAAGGTTGTTTCCACCGCCAGTTTCGCTTGCTGCGCGCCGCCATAGGCAAACTGCTGCTGTAAAGTCGCCTGCTTCTGGCCCGCCAGCATATCCATATTTTCCGGCAATACCGCCGTCGAAATCACGCCGCTTTCAGTATTGAAGCGCAGCAATGTGAAAATATAACGCGCCGCATCATCGACGTCATCCTCCAAAATCAGCAGCACATTGGGTCTGAAGGGTTCTGCCTGCGGCTGTGTGAGATGCTGGTTGTTCTGA
Organism: uncultured Clostridia bacterium; assembly: GCA_944384865.1. Lineage (GTDB taxonomy): Bacteria > Bacillota > Clostridia > Oscillospirales > Acutalibacteraceae > RUG14109. The sequence goes on along the minus strand of CALWVC010000082.1, from coordinate 4,333 downwards.
TCAATGGCAGTAATCTGCGCAACGACCGCCCAGGCTCCAAGCCCCAGCAGCACGAGCAACAGCAGCCAAACCAAAATGATCAGCCGTTTGGTTATTTTCAGACCACGCCGGCGTTTCTGTACATAATCGGCATGATGTTTTTGCGGTTGTGTCGGCATCCAATCGTTCCCTCCGAACTGTTTGAATTATCTGATCCGTATAAAGGCCGGCAAAAGCAGCACCAGCGCCGCGCTGCCAAGCAGATAGGCCAGCAGCCAGTGCGGCTGCAGCCAACCGGCGCCGCCGGTAAATGCGAAAAACAGCGCAGCCAGCAACGCCAAAACAGTGCAGATCGTCTGCACCACGATCCCCAGCACCATCTTTCTGCGCAGCTTTTTACACGCCGTGATAGATGCGGCGAAAGCCGCGGCAGAGTTTTGATCTGCCAACAGCGAACTGCCGTTTTCACTGGGCACGGTAACGGCATTATAAGCCTCTACCGCGTCGGCGGGCAGAATTGCCACCGATTCTGCCGGTATATAAAACAAATTGGCGATCAGCTTTTCTGTGATGTTCGGGTCGTTGGTCTTGATATAAATGCCGACGCCGGCGTCTACCAGGCCGCCGATCCGCTCTACCAGTTCATCGTCCGGCGTTGTATATTTTAAGATAAACAGCCCGGCCAGTTCGCCGTCTACCGCCAGATACAGCGGATGGTTGCCGCTGCGCAGCAGTTTGCGCTCAAATTCGGGGTCTGGCAACTCAAACACACCGGCATTTTCCAAAAGCGTGCGGTTGCCGATCTGCACCTGCCTGCCGCTGACGGTTCCGGTGATGCCTGCGCCATCGGTATATAAAATGTCATGTGCAGGGGGCAACAGCTTACGCCGGCCCTCGATCATCCGGTCGAATACATCGGCCAGACAGCCGCCCGCTGAAATGGTCAGCGCCGCAGCATAAAGAATCACATTGTCTACCTGCGCGCCGCCCAGCGCCTTCAGGCTCACCAAATCAATGGAACCGGCAGGGAACATGTCTTCGCTGTCTAACACCACGCAATCGGTCTGTGAAAAGGTATCCACCGCGTTATAGCCGGACAATATACCGCCCAGCTCCCGTAACCGCCTGGTCGCGCGCAGCAGCGGGACATTGGTCGAAAGCAGCGACGCCGACGGAACGGCCACCGCCGCAATCGCCGCCAGATAACCCACCGCCGCAGGAAGATCAGCCGTTACCAGCCAGCTTACAAAAAACACGATCAGCGCAGCCGCCAGACCAATGGGAGACAGCGTCTGAGCCACTTTATCCGACGGATCCTCGCAAAATGAATTGTGCAGATAATTGCGCAGGTTGATTACGCTCTTCCGGCAGCACAATACCGGCACGCCCAGCTCATCCTCCCCGGCGATTGCCGCGGCCTGCTGTCCGTCTACTAGAAAGCTGCTCTGTTTGACGCCGTTGGTCGCCACCAGATTCAGATTGCCTTTTACTCTGGATAACAGCGCCTGTTTCCCGATCAGATTCAATACCAGCCCGACGCCTGCCACCGCAGTATAAACCGCGCCGTTAGACGCAAGCTCCGTATTGGTAAACAGATAAGCCAGATGCGCCGTAGCAGCCAGCGCCGCTACGCCGGTGGCGGCATCCACGTCCGGACGCAGCCGGAAGATGCTGAAAAAGCCCCGGAAAATACCGGGCAGGTTGGTCGCCAGAACCACTGCAAAAAACAGCGCGTTAAGAATCAGATAACCGTAAGTGCCGGCCGACGGTGAAATAAAATCCGGCAGCGTCACGCCCGCCGCAGGAAGCAGCGTCAGCGCCAGCAGCAACGCGGTTGCAATGGCGGTAAAGGTCAGCTTGCGGGAAAGCTGCGCGCTGCGGTAATCCAGATCCAGGCGCACCGCCTCTGCGTCTTTGATGGTCCGATAATCGTCGATCTCATCCGCTTCAAAAGCGGTATCTTCTTCCTCTTTTTGCGCCTGCTGCTGTATTTTCTCCACCAGCGCGTCCTCATTGACGTCCAGAGCGTCCAGCACCCGCGAAGACGGCCGGGTCTTAGCCACCACCGCCGCCAGCTGCGGTTCGGCCGGCGTTTGCGCTGCAGGCGGCTCTGACACCGTCGACTGCTCCGGCTGCACATCGCTTAAAATATCCAGCGAAAAAGCGTCGTCCGCCTCGCGCAGCTTCTGCGCAATCTGCGATTGTAACGGCAGATCCCCCGACTGTTGCGATACACGAACCGGCTGTTCCGGCTGCTGGGGAACCTGGTTTTGCGCACGCGCCGAAACATCCCGGCGCGCCGGCGTTGCTGTTTCACGCTGCGTGGGAACGCCCTGTTCCGGCGCAGCCTTATCTATAATTTTTGAAAAAAATTCTTCTTTATTCGCAGATATATCGTCGGAAGGCTGCGGCGCTGCCGGACGGGAGGATGCTTCTGCCGGCGGTTGCTCTTTGAGGGCATTGATTTCCATCGTAGAGCCCAAAATTTCCTCCGGCGTCAACACATTCGGCGCACGGCGGCGCTTTTTTGAAAACGGATTTACCAGCGTATCGCCGCTCGCCTCTTCGCCAAACAGCATATCAATCTGCTTTTTTGCCTCCTGTGAACCGCCGGGCTTATAGTGGCTGTCGGTGGTTTTTGACAGAAAGTCAGACAAAATATCTTTTGAGGCGGCAGGCTGTTCCGCCGGAGCAGCGGATTTGGCAACGGTCGGCTGCGGCATGGATGGTTCCTGCTTGTGCCGAACGGCCGTGTCAGAATAGATGTCGGCCGCTTTGGCTGCCGGGCGGTCAGAGGCCGACCGGATCACCGGGGCCGGATCAGCCGGCCGAACCGCCGGAATCTCAGCGGTTGGCTGTTGCATTCTGGTATCCTGCGCAGCGGTATGACCCGCTGTTTGCGGGCGGTCAAACACCATGGTGCGATCTTCCGCCGTCTCTCGGCGGGGCGCAGCCGCCGGCTGGGATGAAGCAGACTGCGAACGCCCTGTGTTTTGCTGATGCTCCGCCCGGAGATTCTGCCGGTCGGATTTATGTACGCTTTTCACGATTTCGTCTGGCGTCAGCGCATGCTGCCCGAACGCCGGGGGCGCAGACGGATGTTCTTTTTGTTGCTGACGCATCAGCCGCACTTCATTTAAAATATCGTCCACCGAGAAGGGGGCGTTTGGATACAGCTTGTCCTGTTGATCTGCCATAGCCGAAAACCAGTCCTTTCACAAAAAATCTGCCGGCGTTAAAGCGCCGCGCGGTCCAACGCCGCTTTATAAAGCAGGATTCCTGCCGCTACCGAAGCGTTCAGCGAATTGATCTGCCCGAACATCGGAATTTTTATTAAAAAATCACACCGCTCTTTGAGCAGCCTGGAAATTCCAAACCCCTCAGAGCCGATCACCAGCGCCACCAGGCCGGACATCTGCACCTGACGCAGGTCTTCGCCGTCCATATCGGCGCCGTAAAGCCAAAAACCGTTTTCCTTGAGTGTATCGCAGGCCGCCGCCAGATTAGACACCCGAGCCACCGGCAGATATGCCGCCGCGCCGCTGGCCACCTTGACTGCCGTGGCAGTCAGTCCGACGCCGCCCCGTTTGGGAATAACGACGCCGCTTGCGCCGGAGGCCTCCGCCGTTCGAAGGATCGCACCCAGATTATGGGGATCCTCAATCTTGTCCAGCACCAGCAGCAGCCCGCCGCCCGGCGCGGCCTTCGCCCGGTCGATCAGCGCCTGTAAATCAACATAAGACCCGGCGCTGCACAGCGCCGCCACCCCCTGATGGTTGATGCCCGGCAGCTTTTCATCCAGCGTTTTTCTGGGCAGCTCCTTGACCGGGACTCCCTGCTGTCTGGCCAGCGCCATAATGCCCCGCGCCGAACCGCCGGCGCCCTTCGCCACCAGCAGATATTCCAGCGCCCGCCCGGAACGGATCGCCTCGGTGACCGCGTTGCGTCCGGCGATCAACTGGTTGTCTGTCGCTGCCGGCTTTGACATAGATACGCCCATCCTTTCGTAAAAAAGCCGGAACCGCGGCGCATATTTCACCAACTTTTTCCGGTTGATTCTGCGATTTTACATATTTATTGTTATTATAACATCTTCACGCAAAAATTGAAACAGGTAAAATCTAAAAATATCAATTTTTATAAATTTATCGCCAAATGCTGTGGATTTTGCCCAGAACAGACGCCTGACCACCGTCAAACGCCGCAGTCTGAAAAGGTTCGCTGCATCGGTCAGCGCACGCACGCCCGGCGGATAATTTTGATTGCAATATCTACCGGAAACTGTTATAATTCAAATGATTATAAAAGGGAGGTCGCTGGCATTGGCGCACAATCCGAAAAAAGAATTGATCAG
>CALWVC010000081.1 GCA_944384865.1 uncultured Clostridia bacterium | reverse complement strand
GTTTGCGTATACTTCTCCGGAAATTTGTGCAAAAACAGGAGAGGCGTTATTGCAGGCGTATCCCCATTTGCGTGTAGACGTGCATTGTCCGGATGTAACCGTGACGGTAGAAATTCGCGATTTCGGCGCATATATCCACGCGGATCAGCTGCCGGGCGCCGGCGGTATGCCGGTAGGAACCGGCGGTAAGGCGGCGGTGTTGATTTCGGGCGGAATTGATAGTCCAGTAGCGGCGTATATGATGGCGAAGCGGGGGATTCGGCTGACAGCTATCCATTTTGCCAGCCCGCCTTATACCAGCCAGCGAGCTGAATTAAAGGTCCGGCAGCTGCTGGGCGAGGTGGCAAAATATGCGGGACCGATCCGTTTTGCGATCGTTCCGTTTACCGAAATGCAGGAGCAGATTGCCCGGCAGTGTCCGGAAGATCTGACAACCTTGATCATGCGCCGCTATATGATGAAAATTGCATCGCGGTTGGCAAAACAGCAGGAATGTGAAGCGTTGATCACAGGAGAAAGCATCGGGCAGGTAGCCAGCCAGACGATGAAGGCGCTCGCAGTAACGGAGGATGCGGCCGAACTTCCGGTATTCCGGCCGTTGATTGGTATGGATAAACAGGAAATTATTCAGGTTTCCCGAAAGATTGGAACCTTTGAAATTTCCATTCAGCCTTTTGAAGATTGCTGCACGGTATTTACGCCGAAGCACCCGCGAACCCGGCCAAAGCTGGAGGCGGTCCGGTTGGCAGAGCAGTTTGAAAACTGTGATCTGCTGTTGGAGCAGGCAATTGCCGGTACAACCTTTGATAAAATTTATGGACAGGAAAGAGGAACTGCCGAATGAATGCGGAAATTATCTGTATCGGGACCGAACTGGTAATTGGAGATGTTTTAAACACCAGTTCACAATATATTGCGCGAAAACTGGCGCAGCGCGGGCTGAATGTATTTTATCATACGATGGTCGGCGATAATCCGGGACGGATGCAGCAGATTTTTGAGACGGCGGTATCGCGCAGCAATCTGATTTTTATAACCGGCGGTCTGGGTCCGACACAGGATGACATTACTGTGCAGACGGTGTGTGATTTTTTTCAGTTGCCATTGGTGGAAAATACTGAAAGTCTGGAAAATATCAAGGCATATTTTTCCCGATTGGGCCGGGAACTGACGGATAATAACCTGAAACAGGCACTGGTTCCCCAAGGAGCGACAGTTTTTCAGAATGCGCTTGGAACTGCGCCGGGCTGCGCTGTAGAACACGACGGGAAAACAGTGATTTTACTGCCGGGACCGCCGAAGGAAATGCAGGATATGTTTGACCGGAGCGTAGAGCCTTTTCTGGAAAAGTACACAGATGGCATTATTCGGTCGCATTTCGTTAAAATATACGGTATCGGCGAGGCGCAGGTAGACGCAATTATGGCGGACCTGGAAAGCGGTGCTAATCCGTCGGTTGCGCCCTATGCCAAGGGCGGAGAGAGGTATCTGCGGGTAACCGCAAAAGCGCAGGATCAGCAACAGGCTGAACAGATGTGCGCTTGCATGATTGAAAAGATCCGGCAGCGCGTCGGCGATCAGCAGATTTATGGGATTGATGTTGAAAGCCTGCAGCAGGTGGTTGTGGATCTTTTAAAGGACAAGGGTCTGACAGTGGCTACGGCAGAATCGTGTACGGCGGGGTATATTTCCAAGCGGATCACTGAAATTCCTGGATCGTCTGCGGTATTTCCGATGGGAGTTTCCACCTATTCTAATGCATCCAAACAAAAACTGTTGGGCGTGCGGGCTGATACACTGCAGCAATTCGGCGCGGTGTCTCCGCAGACTGCGGCGCAGATGGCGAGAGGCGTTCGCCTGCTGTCAGGTGCGGATATCGGCTTAAGTATTACCGGCATCGCAGGGCCGGACAGCGACGGCAGCGACAAGCCGGTGGGGCTGGCATATATCGGTCTGAGCGATCGAAACGGGGAGTATGTGATCAAATCTCAGAAGGGCGGCTTTCGCGACCGGGAATATATTCGCTATACGTCCGCATCGGAAGCGCTGAATCTTCTGCGTCTGTATCTGTTAACATTTCCGCAAAAATTTGAAAATGAAAAATTTATAAAATTCCATGAAAAAACAATTGAATAAAGCAGATCTATAAGGTATACTGAAACAGGACACGATAGACGGATGGGAGTGAGATTCGTGCAGCCTGATCATTTTTCAGAAGATGATTTTCTGAACAGAATTTTAAATAAAAAAGTATCTGAAACGCCGGATCCGACTGCGGCAGGACAAACCAGCGAACAGCGTCGTGCGCAGTCTGCTGTACACAACGATCCGGAGCGGGACGCTTTTTATCAAAGTATCATGCAGAATATCCGGAATATGCCGGATGTGGATGAACTGGTACATACTTCGGATAGAGATCCCGGGCGGCTTGAAGATGTTTACTCGCATTCGGGGCAGGCAGGCACAGCGGTACGGACACTGTCGGATCTTGAATCGGCGGAACAGGCGGATGAATGGGCGGAGCCTGTGAAAAAAGATCCCATTTTTATCCGGCTTTTAAAATATTTTATTCCCTGGAAGGGCGATCCTGCCAAAGAGATTATACGGAAGATAATCTTTTTGACAGCATTGATTACGCTGATCGCCATGCTATTTCAGATTGTGCCGTATTTTGTCGAACCGATGATTAATGATAAGATCACCAATGAGGTTCGCAACGAGTATATCCCAAAGGACGAAAACGCGCCTTATTCATCTCCGAATATCAATCCCCGGTTCGCCGCTTTATATGAGCGCAATAACGATATTGTCGGATGGATCGAGATTGACGGTACGAATATCAATTATCCTGTGGTGCAAAAGCTGGGCGATACCGGTGAAGAGGATTATTATCTGCGCCGGGATTTTGATGGCGATTATAACCGTTATGGAACGATTTTTGCCGATCGGCAGTCCAGACTTTCTTATATGCAGGAGAGCCGGAATATCGTGTTGTATGGACATAATATGAAAGATGACAGTACCATGTTCAGCCAATTGGCCAATTACCGCAATCTGGATTATTACAAAGAACGCCCGACTATCAATTTTGATACGTTGTACCGCGACGGAGAGTGGAAAATTTTTGCGGTGATGACTATCAATGCCTATCCGGCGCAGGATAATGGTAATTTGTTTGATTACCGCAAGAGCACTTTCTCGTCGGATGAGGATTTCAACAGCTGGATCAATGAATGCCGTGCCCGTTCCTGTATCAATACGCCGGTTCAGGTTGAACCGGGAGACGAGATTTTAACGTTGCAGACCTGTGTATATGAATTTACCGAGGCGCGCTGTGTTATTATGGCCCGCCGGGTACGGGAGAATGAGCAGAGCGTGGTAAATGTGGATGCTGCTACCGTCAACGAAGATGCGATCTATCCGCAGGCGTGGTATGACGAATACTTAAAACAGCCGAATCCGCATTATACGGTTCCGGCTGGACAGATTCAGGTGACAACCGTTGCGGAAACAATGCTTTCGGAGACGTATGCGCCGTCTACAACAGAGCCGGCGGTTCGGCCGACACAGGGGTCACGGCCGACGTCTAATAATTCCGGCGGCGGACAGACGCAGCCTTCCGCGCAGCCGTCATCTTCCACAACCAATACCACAACTACCACAACTACAACTACAACGCAGCCGTCTTCACAGGCTTCCGAGGAAGCCACCGATCCGCCGGAAACCGAAGCACCGCTGCAGGAAACTGCTGTGGAATAGTTTGAGAAATGATCCGGGCTGGTTTGTTGCTGTACCGCTTTAGCAGAACGCCTACAAAAGGCAGAGCGTCTTTTGTTCGGATTGTTAGCGGTTATATTTATAAGATGAAATAAGGGCGCCGTCTAAAACGGCGCCCTGATTTCAGTTTAATATCGTCTTAGCCGTTTTTTGGGTCTGATCGCCGTTTTATGAAAAATCGTTCGCTGCGCCGTTGTCTTTGCAGATCTGAAAGCATAACTGTTGCAGCTGATCATATTCAGTGAGTTCGCCGCAGGCGCGCCGGTAAGCGGCCGCGCCGCGCAGACCCTTCATGTAAAACGCCGCATGCTTACGTGCTTCGCGCATCGCAATTGTTTCACCCTTGTATTGGATCATCAGGCGTACCTGCTTGAGCAGAGTCAGCATTCGCTGGCTGACCGGGGGATCCGGCAATACACGAATTTCGGAGAGATAAGCGTTGATCTGGGAAAAGATCCAGGGCGCGCCGCAGGCGGCCCTGCCTACCATAATAAAATCACAGCCGGTTTGTTCATACATTTGTGCCGCGTCGTTAGCATCCGAGATATCGCCGTTGCCGATCACAGGGATGTGAACAGCTTGTTTGACTTGGCGAATGATATCCAAATCCACCGGCGGTGCGTACATTTGCATCCGGGTGCGCCCATGAACCGTGATGGCGTCGGCGCCGGCAGCTTCGCAGCGCTGCGCCAGTTCTACGGCATTTTTATTGTTTTCATCCCAGCCTGCACGTATTTTGACGCTGAGTGGGAGCGAAATTGCTTCCCTGACCGCCCGCACAATATCCGCGGCCAGTTTTGGGTTTTTCATTAGAACAGCGCCGCCGCCGCTTTTGGCGACTTTGGGCGCGGGGCAGCCCATATTGATGTCGATAAAATCCGGCCGGTATGTTGCCGCGGCTTTGGCGGCAATGGCCATGACCGCAGGGTCGCCGCCGAAAATTTGTACGCCCATCGGCCGTTCTGCGTCCGACACATACAGCAGTTGGCTGGATTTGTGATCTCGCATCGACACACCCTTGGCGCTGGTCAATTCTCCGACCACATAGGCGGCGCCGTGCGCGCGGCACAGCTCGCGCATGGCGCGATCTGCCACCCCCGCCATGGGCGCCAGAGCCGCATGGCCTTTGATTCGCAGAGTTCCAATTTGCATGATGATTGCGTCCTTTTTTGTAAACTTTATTTATTATATCAAAAAAATATCTGTTGTTCAATTGTCAAATCGCCGCATATATGGTATAATAATTAAAAATAGGCATTCATTGCTGTTCAGGCGTTTCCGGCGTGTTTGTGCTGTCAATGTATTCAATGCAGGATGTGTTTTTGTTTTCACAAAACGAAAGGACGGTTTGAGTCGATGCTGACAACGGAACGGATTATTGAAATTTTAAAAGAGGCAGGCGTATTGCAGGAGGGCCATTTTTTGTTGACCTCCGGCAGGCATTCTGATAAATATATGCAGTGTGCCAAACTATTCAGAAATACCCGGTATAGTGAGGAACTGTGCGCTTTTTTGGCGGAACAGTTTAAAGATGATCATGTGGAGCTGGTGATTGGGCCTGCAATGGGCGCGGTACAGATGGCTTATGAGGTCAGCCGACACCTGGGCGTAGAAAATTTCTTTACCGAGCGGGAAAACGGTGTGATGACGCTACGGCGGGGGTTTTCCATTCGGCCTGGGCAGCGGGTGTTGATTGTGGAGGATGTCGTGACCACAGGCGGCTCGGTTCGTGAAGTGATGGATGTTGTTCGGCAACAGGGCGGCATTGTGGCGGGCGTCGGTTTGATCGTTGACCGTACCGGCGGTAAGGTGGATTTTGGTGTGCCGCTGAAGTCTGTTGTTTCTATGGATATTACATCGTATGAGGCAGACGAATGTCCGCTGTGTAGAGAGGGTAAGATTGAGCTTGTCAAACCGGGCAGTCGAAAAGTCAAACAATAAAAAAACCGGTTCGCAGCTGCATGCCGGACACCGGCAGCGGATGCGCCAGAAATATTTAAAGACCGGGGCGGAATCTTTTCATCCGCACGAGATGTTGGAGATGCTGCTGTTTGCCTGTAATCCCCGGCGGGATACCAACCCTATTGCACACCGGCTCATTGATACCTTTGGTTCTTTTTCCGGCGTGCTGAATGCGCCGTATGAGGAGTTGCTGAAAGTGGATGGGGTCGGGGAGGCTGCGGCCTTTTTATTGAAGCTTTTGCCTGCGTCTGCCCGAGTATATATGGAGGACAGCGTACGGGAGGGCGTGGTGATCCGTAATTCTGAGGACGCTTACAGACAGTTGCGGGTGCATTATGTAGATCAAACTGTGGAGCAGCCCTCTGCGTTGTTTCTGGACGCCAAGCATAGGGTTATCAATTGGGCAAAGACCGGCAGCGGTTCGAACTTTTCTTCTGAAATCATAGCAAAAACGCTGGTGTCGATGGCTATGAAATATAACGCTGTTTATATTATCATGTGCCATAACCACCCCAGCGGCGTAGCCCTGCCCAGTGAGCAGGACTGTATCGCCACCAGAACAGCGCAGGCGTTGTTGAAACCCATGGATACCCGCATTGTGGATCATATTATTTTGGGTGGGGATGATTATGTTTCCATGGCGGATTCTCAGCGTTATAAAATGCTGTTTATCTGATTCAGCCGTCAAAATCTTCAATATATTGCTGCAATTGTGTTTCGCTGTTCACCGTGATCCCAACGAATAGCTGTTCTCGGTCGGAATCGGGCAATGCACTTAGATCAATTTCCAAAATTTCCCGCGGCGTCTGCTGCCCGTTGGAGAATATGGCGAC